>JAEXTB010000230.1 GCA_023453725.1 Bacillota bacterium
GCTTTCAAACACACCCCGTGCGATCTCCCCGACCGTTTCGGGAGGCTTCATACCCCGGGAGGCGACATACTCCCGGATGCGCGCAGGCATATCGGAAGGTTGATAGAAGCACTCATCGTCCGGATCAAATATCGGGCCGCAGGCAGGTGTTTTCTGTGCCAAGGCCGCAAGTTCCGCATATGAGTAACGCTCGCCCTGTTCCGCCCAGCAGCGCCTGCATTCCTGTATGATCCACAGGCCCATCACGTTCTTTAAGAGCCGTATGGTATCCATCACGCCGCCCTCGTTGGCAAGGCCGTGGTAGAAGGAACGCGCGTTGATGAGGGGACTTTCACATTCCGTCCCCACTATGGACCATGTCCCGCTGCTGATATAGGCAAATCGTGTAGAGGAGCCCGGCACCGCAGCCACTGCGGAAGCCGTATCATGTCCGCCCACCGCAAATACAGGCAGCGCCTCATATCCCATAGACTGCTTTAACTGCCCAAACCGCGAGCCGGATGGGACGATGGGCTGCAGCAGCTCCGTTGGGAAGCCGATTTTGTTTAAAAGCGGCATGGCCCAATTTTTCTCTTTTGGCGCATATGCCTGGGAAACGCTTGCAAGCGTATATTCGGTACGCATTTCCCCGGTGAAAAAATAGTTGAGCGCGTCCGGCAAAAATAATACGCTTTTTGAAACGGATAATACCTCCGGCCGTGCACAGCACATGTGCAGCCATTGGTAAAGTGTATTCATGCGGTTAAACTGCAGCCCGGTGAGCCGGTAAAGTTCCTGCGCAGAGATATACTGCTCCATTTTCTCCACCATGCCCAATGTACGAGGGTCACGGTAGGTATGCGGCAGTTCCAGAAGCGCACCTGTCTTATCTAGCAGCACATAGTCGTTGCTCATCGAATCGATGCCAATCGAAGAAGCGCCGCATGCGCGGGCTTTTAAAAGCCCCTGCTGCAGTTCATCAAATATATGCAGGATATCCCAGTAGAGCGCGCCGTTTACGGATATGGGCTGATTGACAAAACGGTGCAGCTCCTCCAGGGTGAGCCGCGCCCCATCAAAAGACGCGCGGAACAGCTTGCCGCCGGAAGCGCCGATATCGCAGGGAATTACAGTGCGCGTCTTCATGGCGCGCACCTCTACAGCAGCTTGCCAAGCAAATGGCACACGGCGTCCGCTTCCACGCGTTCCACGACGCTGAACGCCTGCTCAATACTTTTGCCCACCGCAATTGTGCCATGGTACGGCAGCAGCGCGCAAAGGCCCGTCTTTTTGAGCTGCTCTCTGCGGGGCTCAAAATATTCATAGGCGCTTTCCGCAAGCTCCATGCTATACGCTTTCGCCTGATGTACAAGACCGGTTTCGCCCATTTTCAGCGTCGCCTCAGTAAGCTGCGGCACGGGTTTGCAAGCCGCGACAAACACCATGGTATAAAACGGATGCGCGTGTATGGAGCCGTTCACTTCCGGGATGTTCTTTAAGATCAGCGCGTGCATGCGGCTCTCGCGCGAGACGGCACCGGTGCCATCGAGCACATTACAGTCAAGATCCATCAGCAACGGTTCCTCAAGATCAAAACGGCAGTGCTTGATTTCGCTCATCATGGAAGGGGTTACAAGCATGCGGTTTTCATCGACGCGCATGGCGAGATTGCCGCCCGCCGCGTTCGTGAGCCTGCGCTCCCAAAGATCTGTTGTCATTTCCAAAAGTTTTTTGCGTTCAGCCATGTATTGCATATTGTTAAACCACCTTTTGTACGTTTATGGTATCCACAAGCGCAAGCACCCGCGCTTTATTTAAGCCCACCGTGCGTTCGCTTTCCGCCTCAGCGCCGCCACATGCCGCAGCGAACCGGAGCGTATCTTCCGGCGTCATACCGTTCTGCATCCCGTAAATAAGGCCAGAAAGGTACGCATCCCCACAGCCGATGGTATTCTGAACCTCCACCTGTGCGGCACTTACCTTATAGTAATGCGAACCGTACCGCACAATGCTGCCCTCTCCGCCCATGGAAACGGCAACAACAGAAATGCGGTATGGCGCAAGGCTTTCGATTGCGGCAATGATATCCTGCTCTGTTTGTACAGGCAGTTTTGTCAGCTCCGCAAGCTCATGCACGTTTGGCTTAATGAGATAGGGAGAACGTTTGACGCACTCCTCCAGGCTCTTACCGCTTGCGTCGAGAAGCACTTTTGCATCGTTTTGCTTTGCGGCCTCAAACAGCGCAGCCTGCAGGGATACGCCCTTATTGTCCGTAAAATTCGAGGCATCCCCGGAAATCACCACAAACGCGACACCCGAAAGAAGCTCCCGGTATACTTCCAGAAATGCCGCAAGCGTCTCCTGCGTGAGTTCCGGCCCTTTTGTGGAAATGAGCGTGCAGTTCTTTTCCCCATCGATGAGTGCGTAGTTGGTGCGGGATTCTCCACCCTTTGGCGTATAAAATCGGCAGACGACGCCTTCATCCTCCAGGATGTTGACGAGTTCTTCCCCGGTACGGCCCATGACAATGCCTGTTGCGATATTCGCTACGCCAAGGTCCGCAAGGTTGTAGGAAATATGTGTGCCTTTCCCGCCGATGCAGCGTTCCGAGCGGGACACCCGGTTCGTTGTATTGAATGCGAAGGAATCTACGAACAACAGCAGATCCATTGCGGGATTAAGTGTGACAGTCAGTATCATTGCTGCTCCCTCGGGCACAGGGCCGTGCCCGTATATTCAGATGGCCGCCCGCCCGAATTGGCAAGCGGCCACCCGTGTTTGAACTCACTGGTATGTGGAATAAGGTTAGAAGTACACGCGTTCCTTCAGTTCCGGACAGACAAACACCTTTACAAGGCTCTTGTTGGCGCGGATCTCTTTGAGCGCGTCTTCGAGTTCTGCAAGCGGTACCGCCATAGAGTACATAAGCTCCGGCTTGATGATGCCGTACTCCAATAACGTAATGGCCTCGCCCCAGTTGTTGCCTATGCCCGCGCAGGAACCGCTGACCTTCTTTTCGCCTAAGACAAATTCCTTGGGCTCAAGCGGTATGGTCTGGCCTTCGCCGACGATACCGAACGCCTCGAGCTTGCCGCCGCGGCGAAGCATTTTGAACGCTTGCTCATAGGTTTCCGGCGTTCCGACGGATTCGATAACAAAGTCGACACCAATGCCGTTTGTAAGCCGCTTGACTTCAGCCACCGGATCGGGCGTTTCGTTGATATCGATAACATAGTCCGCGCCCATTTTCTTTGCCGCTTCGAGCCTTGCTTTGCCGCGGCCGATGACGATGACAGGAGCACAAGCGCGCGCTTTTGCAAGCGCCGCGTGCAGGATGCCAAGGCCGCAGCCAATGATGGCGACGCTGGAGCCGATAGGGGCATCCATGCGCTGTGCGGCGTGGATCACGGCAGTGAGGGGTTCCACAAACGCCGCAGTATAATCATCCATGGAATCAGGCAGCTTGTAACAGTTTTTCCAGGGCGCTTTTACGTATTCCGCAAAGCCGCCGTCGGTGTGTATGCCAAGCTGGGTGAACGTCTCACAAAGGAGCCCGTCTCCGCGACGACAGAAGTAGCAGGTACCGCAGGTAATGCAGATATCCACCGCCACGCGGTCGCCAACTTTGAGGCCTTTGGCGTTTTTGCCGACTTTTGCGACTTCACCCCAGAATTCGTGACCCGTGATCATGGGGAGCTTATCCGCAGCATATTTGCCGGTATAAATGCTCCAGTCCGAGCCGCAGATGCCGCAGACCTTCACTTTAATGAGCGCTTCATCCTCATTAATCTCAGGAATGGGGACATCGACGTATTCCATTTGATAGGGGGCTTTGACGACCTGCGCCTTCATGGTTTCAGGCATATGATCCGCACCTCCTCTTAATCTCTGGGGTTGTTAAATATCTTATCGCGGCGGCCTTCATAAGGCGCTTTGATGATGAGCGACTTGAGATAGGGCGCGACCTTCTCTACGCCATCGCCAACAGACATGGTGACGTCTTCATGCTCGTAGCTCAACACATAGTCGTAACCGACGAGGGAGAGCTCGGTGATGACCTTCTTCCAGGGTACACTGCCCCAGCCGGGGATGCGGAAGCGGAACGCACGGTCGATGCGCTGCCAGTCGCCCTGCATCAGGATACCGCCGCGCTGGATGTTGTGCTCCACAATTTCGCCGTCCTTGGCATGCACGTGGAATATCCTGTCGCCGAGTTCGTCGATGAAGTTTTCAACCCTGAGGCCAAGGTAAATAAGGTTTGCCGGATCAAGGTTGAAGCCCAGGCAGGGATGGTTATCTACAAGCTCGATGGCACGCTTGGCCGTATGGATGTCATAGATCATGTTGTTGGGATGGGGTTCCACAGCGAACTTCACGCCATACTCCTTGAACTTGTCGAGTATGGGCAGGAAAAGGTCGCGGAATTCCTCTTCCATCTTGCTCCAGCCATCGGCGCTGGGGAACGGGAAGTACCTGCCCCAGTTGGTGACGCCGGTGAAGCCGTTGACAACGGGGACTTCCAAAGCGTTTGCGGCGCGGGCGGTCTTTAAGAGGTTCTCCGTGCCGTATTTGATCTTTTCTTCCTTGGTGCCCTTGAAGAGCTTATCCGTATCCTCGGTGTGGGGGCCCAGGATCAACAGGGAGTCCGCATGGTTCGAGAGGCCGGAAATGGTAACGCCGTGGCTTAGGAGCATCTTTTTAAGCGCTTCCGCCTTGCCGGGGTTGAGGATATCCTCACAGTCGAACTGCTCGCAGCCGCTGTAGGCGGGGATTTCCATCATTTCATAGCCGTGGGTCTCCATGATCTTCGCGACTTCTTCCAGGGACAGATGCGCGTAGTTCGCAGCAAAAAAACCAAGTTTCATATTCTTTCCTCCTGTCTCTTTCGCTTCTATTGATCAGGTATGCTTTGCCTTCAACTGGCCAAATTCTTTCCTCGTCTGCACGAGCACGTCGGTATAGTGCTTGTTGTACGTGCAGCAGCCGATCTCACGCTGGCGGATCAAAAGCTCCAGGCAGTTGTCGCATACGGTGCACCACTTGATGTCTGCCTCGTTGCCTTCGCGCAGCTTCTTGGGGAGGAACGGATCCGCAAAGGACTGCCTGCCCATCGCCACCATATCCACCTTGTTTTCATTGATGAACTTTGCGCCGTAGTGGAACATGCTGTTGTTTTCCGGTTCCACGGCGAGGATGCCGTTTTTGCCGTTGCGGAATACAGAATAGTTGGAACCGATGATGACGGTTTCCGGCTTGACGGCCTTCTTGAATTCCTTGGCCCATGTGGTGTGCAGGAAAGCAAAGTAAGCTGCCTTGCGTTCAGCCTGCGTAATGGAGGTGGTGATGGACGGGCTGCCGCCGGACTGTACAAAGTACTGCGCGCCGCGTTCTTCAAGGCCCTTCAAGAGCGCAATGGGTTCCGTCAGATCGATAATCGGAGAATCCGGGCCTTCCGTACCAAAGCCGCCGGGGAAGCCTTCCCACGCGGAAACCTTGGAACCGATGAGGAAGTTGGGATCATTGATTTCCTTCTGTACGCGCTCATAGAGTTCGTATGCAAACCGGCTGCGGTTTTCCCAGGAGCCGCCATACTTCCACTTGCGGTCGTTATAGGGACGGAGGATCTGGGAGCCAAGGTAGCCGTGGCAGAGCTTCAGGTCTACGCCGTCGGCACCCGCGTCATACGCGATGCGCGCGGCCATCACAAACTGATCCATGATGTGCTCGACATCCGCTTCCGTCATCAGTTCGCCGCCAAAGCCGGGCAGCGGCTTTACGGTGACGCGGCGGGAGAATTCCGGGTTGCTCAGTTCGCCCGAGTGGGTCAGCTGAAATACAAGCAGCGCGTTGGGGTTCAACGCCTTCAGGTCGCGTACGAATTTTGCAAGCGGCTTTGCGTTCTTGGGCATGATGGAAAGCTGGTTGAGACGGCTGCGGCATTCATCCGTTACCGTGATGGCCTCGAGCGTGATGACGCCCGATTCGCCCTTAAACAGGTTAGCGTAGCGTTCTACCGTGAGTTCGGAAGGATTGCCGTCCGCATCCGCATCCGTACATTCCATTGCCTGCACAAAAAACCGGTTGGGGCTTGTGCGGTTGCCGATCCGTATGGGCGAAAGGAGTATGTCTTTGTAATTTTCCTGCATGTTCGTTCCCTCTTTCTTGTTTTATTGCATCAAACCCGGATGTGGGGAAAAGCTTTCTCGGGAAATTTATCGTTTTAACGTACCAACATCTATGCTTTTGTAAACCGGCAGCAGTATTCAAGGGAAAATGACATTTTAATGTGGATAATACTCAAGAATATTTTGTACAGGACAAGTGTATAACAGTTTTTTGAACGTGTCAATCCTAAATCATATGTTGCTGCAATTTCGTTACCAGCCCATTACCTGCTGAAAACTTACCGAATCGCTTCATCCAATCGGTATGCGGCTTCCTTCAGCGCCTGCTCCGCGCTGTATTGCCCCGTTACTGTGCCGTGCACGGCCTCGCCGATGATGGCCTCCAATATGGCTTCGGATACGCCTTCGCCCTTGTTGTTTTTGGGCATGCTGCGCCTCCGCGCTTGATTGAACGCCTCAATGGCCTTTAAATACCAGGGGCAGAACGTACCGAATTCGCTGTTTTCATAGACGGAACGGTAAGGCACGAGCCGGCCCATGACGGCGTTTGGCACCACCATTTCCTCAGAACTCACCCATTTCAAGAATTCAGCGGCTTCCTCTTTGCAGCCCGACCGGGGGCTGATGCCTATGGACCATCCGCCCAATACCGAACAGCCGTCCGGCAGCAGGTCAAACCCTACGCGCCCCACCACCTTTGACAGGCTGCGGTCATCGAGTATCGTGGTATGATCGCTGTACATCACCATCATGGCCGCGTCGCCTTTTGCAAAGAGCTCCACCTGCTCATCCCACCACATATCCGGCGAACCCGGATGCGCATAGCGAAAGCTCTCTTTATAGCCGTTAAGGGCCGTAATACAGGCCTGACTGTCGATGACGGCCACGCCGTTTTCAAACGCGTTCCCGCCCTGCGCCCAAGCGCGGGGCAAGAATTCGCACACTGCGCCGGAAGAATTCATGGCACCCAGCGTTGTGCCGTAAAGCGTAGGTGATTCGGGGTTAAACTGCCGCGTAAAGAAGCGGGCTACCCGGTTATACGCCTCCCAGGTACGCGGGACATCCAGATCCTCCTTGTACCATTCAAAGTATAAGCGCTGGAATTTGAGTTTCTCAAATAAATCTTTTCGATAGAATAGCAGCTGCGCCGTATGGCTGAAAGGCAGCGCGTGGAAGCGTTCCATGTAATAGCAATGCTCGCGCAGCACGTCGTTTGAAAACATGTGTTTGAGCGCGCCATGTTCGGGCAAAAGTTCCGTCAATTCCTGCACATAACCGCCCAGCATCAGTTCTTTATACCATGCAAGGTCAAATGTAAACACATCGTACGCGCCGCCAGGCACACCGCTTTGAATTTCAGAAAGCATCTCACGGTAGGGCTTAAGCGTAAATTCTACATCTATACCCGTGCGCTTTTTAAAATCGGATACCAAGGAAAGCACCGAAGCGCTCGAAGGTGCATCCTGCAGCAGCACGCGGATGCGTTTATCTGGTCCGCACGGATTAAGCGGAGGCAGCGCAGGCCGCTTTTCCTCTCTGCCCCATATGACAATGCGCCTGCCGCCCCTGTCTTCGCCTTCTTTTATGATTTCCTCCAGCATGTCAAAGGCGGCTTCGCCCATACGGGCGTACGGCAAAAGCACCTCAAGGCACCCGCCACTGCCGCTCCTTGTCCAATCCTCGGCCTCAAACGCAATTACTTCGGGCTTTTCATGGCCTTCCGTTACCTCCAGCGCGCGCATGACGCCATCTGCCAGCAGGCGCCCGGAAACGTAGATCACCTCCGGCGGTTCCGGTACATTCATCAGCCGGATGGCGGCTCGCATGGCGCTTTCCTTGTTGGCGTTGACCGCCTCAACGTAGCTGCTCCTGATGTCCATTTTCGCCTTATGTAAAGCGTTAAAATAGCTTTCCAGGCATTCCGCCTCAAAAGAAAATTCCTTAGGACCCGTCACGATCGCGATGCGCCGCTTGCCTCGGTTTACCACCGCTTCAATGCTCTGACGGACGGCAGCCTTAATATCCATGCATACAAAATTAAACGCGTTGGAGTTGAGCGCGCGGTGGATAAATACCAAATTTAAGCCGTTTTGAACCGCCTTGCTGAAAAATTCTGTATTTTCCGGCTGGCAGGTCATTAATATGACGCCGTCGCTGTTGTACATCAACGCGCGGTCTAAAATTTCCCGTTCTACACCGGGATCGTCTTCTGTTACCTGAAGGTAGACCGAATAGCCTTGCGCCGCCGCCCGCCGGTTGATGGCGTCGTACAGCTTTGCGTGCGCAGGCTCCGTAATATTCGATAGCACCACATCGATCCGGCCCGTATAATTGGTTTTCAGATTTCGCGCAAGTGCGTTGGGCTTATAGCCGAGCGACTTGACGGCTTCCTCTACTTTGCGGATCTTATCGATGCTGACGCCTTTTGACCCGTTCAAAACATTGGACACCGTGCCGTGGGAGACGCCCGCGAGCCGGGCAACATCTTTCATCGTTGCCATTTCTTCACGTCCTTTTGCGGGTAATAAGTGACTGGTTTGAAACGGATTGACCAAGAAACCGCCTTTATCGTACCATCATTCTTTTCAATGCGCAAGCCGTGGTTCGCGCGATCTCTCAACTCAGAAAAGTTCCTCTTGCGCTAAGGCATTGGATAAGATACAATGCAGATTATTGGAACGTGTCATTTATTTAGCCTATTATTCTCCAACCCCGACTTTTTGAAAATCCGATATGAGAGGTGTTTTTTGATGACCCCTACAGAAGCGGCGCGGCTGATCGACATCAGCGCGGTACGTACACACCATACCCTTTCAGATATAGAGGAAGTCGTTTCAATTGCCCAGGAATACCGTTTTATTAACGTACATACACTCCCCTGCTGGACAAAGGCACTCAGCCATCTGTTACGCAATGATCCGGATATATTTGTGGGGGCGCCTGTGGGGTTTCCGGGCGGCGCACATACGACGGAAGTAAAGATGCTTGAAGCGCGCCGCCTGATTGAAGATGGCGTACGTGAGATGGACATTGTGATGAACGTAGGCAAGTTTAAAAACGGTGAATACTCCTACGTGCTTGACGAACTGCGCGCAATCATTGCCCTTGCGCCCAAAAACGTCCTGACCAAAGTCATAATCGAAATTAACTGCTTAACGGATAAAGAACTCGAACACGCCTGCGCGCTTGTCATGTACTCCGGCGCTGATTTTTTGAAAACAGGGACGGGCTGGGTACCGGGCGGCGCAAATATTGAGCGCATTGCGCGCATCCGGGAGCTCACGCGCGGCCATGTCAAAATTAAGGCTGCGGGCGGTATCAGGACCCGGCAGGAATTTGACGCGCTGGTGGAGATGGGTGTGGACCGTTTTGGCATTAACACCGCATCGGCGCTTGAGATTGTAAAGAGCTTTTCGTAACGCAAAAAGAGAGGGATTGGCTTTGGAAAAGATCATCGCATACGATTTGGGCACGGGAGGCATTAAGGCCTCTCTGTTCACAATAGAAGGCAATTCGCTTGCAGATGCCTTTCAACAATATGATGTGACCTATAAGGCCGGCGGCGTCCACGAACAAAACCCGGAACTCTGGTGGGAAGGCATCGTATCCTCCACCCAGCTGCTGCTGCAAAAGACCGGCGCATGCGCAACTGATATCGTAGGGCTGAGCATTTCCGGGCATTCATTGGGCGTAGTGCCTGTAGACCGCAACGGACGCCTGCTGCGCGAAGCTACCCCTATCTGGTCGGATACACGCGCGTCGTTACAGGCGAGGGCTTTTTTTGAAAAGGTTTCGTATGAGCAGTGGTACCTGACCACCGGCAACGGCTTTCCGGCGGAATGTTATGCGGTATTCAAAATCATGTGGTACCGGGACAACGAGCCCGCGCTCTATCAAAACGCCTATAAAATTCTCGGCTCCAAGGATTACTGCAACCTGAAGCTCACAGGCCGGATGTGCACGGATCATTCCTATGCTTCCGGCAGCGGCGTATACGATTTAAAAGGGCACTGCTATGTCGATTCCCTGATCGAAGCCGCAGGCGTAAGAAAGGATCTGTTCCCCGAGCTTCTCCAATCCCACGAGGTGGTGGGCACGCTCACTCCGGACGCGGCAACCGCCCTAGGACTTTCCACCAACGTCCGCGTGGTGGCGGGCGGCGTGGACAATTCCTGCATGGCGCTTGGCGCAAAAGGCATCAAAAACGGGCGCGCGTATCTTTCACTTGGTTCCTCCAGCTGGATTGCGGTGATCGGCGACAAGCCGCTTCTCGATTTCCAATACAAGCCCTTTGTGTTTGCGCATGTGGTGGATGGCCTGTATGCTTCTGCCACCAGTATATTTGCGGCAGGCAGCAGCTTCCGCTGGGTGCGGGATACCCTCTGCCCCGACCTTGTAGCACAGGAAAAGAACGGCGCAATTGCGGATGCATATGTGGAAATGAACCTCCTTGCAGCGCGTTCCCCTATCGGCGCAAACGGCGTGCTGTTTAACCCGAGCCTAGCCGGCGGCGCGATGATTGAGGAAACAAAAAATATTCGCGGCGGATTTTTAGGGCTTGGCCTTGCGCATGACAGGTGCGATCTTATCCGCGCATCGCTCGAGGGCATCACTTACAACCTCTATTACGCCATGACAATACTCGAAAAGTATCAGGATAAACTCCCGGAACTTCTGCTTGTGGGCGGCGGCAGCAAAAGCCCGTTCTGGCGGCAGATGTTCGCGGATATCTTCGATATGGACATTATCAAAACCAACATCGACCAAAACGCCGCCTCTCTTGGCGCTGCGGCGCTTGCGGCCTATGGCCTCGGGTATTGGGACAGTTACGATATGATCGACCGTGTTCATCAGATTCAAAGCGTCGAGCATCCGGATGCAGAGCGCACGGGCGCTTACCGCACTTATTACGAGCTTTCCCGCTTCGGGGCGCATTTCATGGCACTCTATGGCGACAAACTGTCTACAATGAGTTAACCTCACGAGTATGCGAATCACATGCCGCCGAACTCTTTTCGGCGGCGCTCCCTAGACAGACTCTCTCCTCTGCAGCAGGAGAGGGTCTTTTTTTGCTGTCTATGCACATGTATAAAAGCATTGACATGCAAATCGATAATAAATACAATATAAATAATAGAAAACAATACTATATAATAAAGGAGGGCCTTTATGAGCGCTTATTTAATCGGCGTGGATATCGGCACGCAGGGCACCAAGGCCGCTTTATTTGATACCAAGCTTACGTTGCTTGCAACCGCTTTCGAACCCTCCCGCATCATATCCCCCGCACCGGGTACTGCCTGGCAGGAAGCGGATGATCTTTATCTTTCCTGCGCAAATACCATCAAAAGCCTGATGGAGCAAACCGAGATTAACCCTTCCGATATCGCGGCAATCGGCCTGGATGGCCAGATGGCCGGCATTATGGGCGTGGATGCGGACGGCGAAGCTTCTACTTATTATGATTCCTGGCTTGATATGCGCTGCGGCAAATATATGGAAAGCATGCGCAAAGAGGCCGGTAAGCGGGCGATTGAGATTACCGGCGGACCCATTACATATACGCACGGCCCCAAAATACTCTGGTGGAAAAACGAACATCCGGAAGCCTATCGGAAGACGGCAAAATTTGTGCTGCCCCACGCCTACATTGTTGGCAAGATGACGGGGCTTAAAGGAAATGACGCTTATTTCGACTATACACACCTGCATTTTTCCGGCTTCGGAGACAACGCGAAAAAAGAATGGTCGGATGAGCTGTTGCACGCTTTTGCCGTAGAGAAAGAAAAAATGGCGCGCATTGTTTCGCCGTTTGAAGTAATTGGCAAGACAACCCGCGCGTTTGCGCAATTGAGCGGCACCGTGGAGGGCATACCCGTTGTGGCGGGATGCGGCGATACGGCGGCAAGTACGTTTGGTTCCGGTATGTTTGAACGGGATCTTGTGCTCGACTGCGCGGGCACGGCGTCCGTCATGTGCAGCGTGGTGGACGGTTTTGTGCCGGATACCCTGTTTGAGACAATGACCATGATGAGAAGCCCGGTAGACGGATTGTGGCTTCCGCTTGCCTACATCAACGGCGGCGGCATGTGCATCCGCTGGTTCCGGGATACGTTAAGCGGCAAGCCCGCCGCCACCTACAACGAGCTTGAGGCGGAAGCCTCCCCCATCTCCTGCGGTAGCGAAGGTTTGCTGTTTATCCCGCATTTCTCCGGCCGTGTGCTGCCCAACAATCCAAATCTGAAGGGCAGTTTTATGGGGCTCGATTTCAAGCACACGCGCGGCCATATGTACCGCTCCGTGATGGAAGCTGTGGCTTACGAGTACAAATACTACCTAAGCGTTCTTCGTACACTCTACCCACAGAGCGATTTCTCGCGTATGCTATCGATTGGCGGCGGTTCCAATTCGCCTTTATTCAATTCCGTAAAAGCGGATGTGCTGGGAATTCGCGTGGAAACATTTGAAACCGGCGAGACCGCTCTCATCGGCAGCGCCGTTATCGCGGGTATCGGTGCGGGCGTTCTTGCCGATTACAAGGAACCCATACAGGGTATTATGA
>JAEXTB010000251.1 GCA_023453725.1 Bacillota bacterium
GCTGCAGGCATACCGCAATCATGCACTCCCAGAATGTCAGCCACCTTTCCATGGCCGCAAAGGCGCTTGATACCACCATATTTGTTAAAAATGCACCCTCTTATGCGGGTTTGGGGTTCAACGGAGAGGGCTTTACAACCCTGACCATTGCAACGCCGACCGGAGAAGGCATCACAAGCGCGCGTACGTTTACGCGCAACCGCAGGTGCGTGCTGTATGGAGAGTTCCGCATCGTATAGCGCGGCATCATTTTATCAATCGTTCCGGCATAAAAGAAAACTTACAATAAAGGAGTGTTTACGATGGAACTGCAGGCGTTGGGCATGGTGGAGACAAAGGGGCTCGTTGGCGCGATTGAGGCCGCGGATGCGATGGTGAAGGCCGCGAGCGTCACATTAATGGGAAAAGAGCAGATCGGCGCGGGTTTGGTTACCGTTATGGTCAGGGGCGACGTGGGCGCGGTAAAAGCGGCTGTAGACGCAGGCGCTGCGGCAGCCAAACGCGTGGGTGAAGTGGTATCCGTGCATGTCATCCCCCGTCCGCATTCGGATGTGGAAGGGATACTTCCTGCAGCGCCCAAGAAGACCGAAAAAAAGGCCTAAACCATGTATACGGGTGTCGTGGTAGGCTCGGTGGTAAGTACTGTCAAAAATGAAAACATGAAGGGCATAAAGCTGCTCGTTGTGCAAAAGCTGGAAAGCGGCAAACCGGCTGGGCTGATTGTTTCGGCGGACGGTACCAGGCAGGCTGGGAAGGGAGACCATGTCTACCTCATTGGCAGCAAAGAAGCCTGCCTGCCGTTTTTGGACCACGGGGTGGTGCCGCTCGATTCCTCTATTATCGGGTTTATCGACAGGATCAACGAGTAAAGAAGGAGGTTCTATAATTATGGATAAACAGGCATTGGGTATGGTGGAGACCAGGGGCCTGGTCGGCGCGATTGAGGCTGCGGACGCCATGGTGAAGGCCGCGGACGTCAGATTGATCGGCAAAGAACGCATCGGTTCCGGCTTGGTTACCGTTATGGTCCGGGGCGATGTGGGCGCCGTAAAGGCGTCCGTGGATGCGGGCGCTGCTGCTGCCAAGCGCATTGGAGAGCTTGTCGCGGTGCATGTCATTCCGCGTCCGCATGACGACGTGGAGGGAATTCTCCCGCAATAAGATATACCCGGGAGGGAAGAGGAGGCGCGCATGCTGCTGGCAAAAGTGGCGGGCAACGTGGTTTCCACAATAAAGCCCGAGTCGCACCATGGCAAAAAACTGCTTCTGGTGCAGCCAATCAGCCTCGACGGTGAGCCCTGCGGCGCGCGGCAGATCGCAATCGATGCCGCGGACGCGGGCATAGGCGATACGGTGCTCATTAATATCGACGGGGGTGCTGCGCTGATGATATTGAACGACAAACGCGTGATTGTCGATATGACCGTCTGCGGCGTCATCGACCATGTGAACGTTGATTGAACAAACATGCCGCTATATGGAATGGGGAACTATTCGGCGTGGCGGATAGAGAAAGGCGGGGAACGGGCTTGGAGTTGGAAGCCATTATCACAAGAGTGACGAAAGAGGTGCTCGCGGCGCTCAATGAGCAGCCCGCCGTTACATCCGGCAAAGAGGTTGCGCACACCATAGAGCACAGCGTTCTGAACCCAGATATGACGGAGGAACGGATCAAAAAAGCGTGCAGCGAGGCGAAGGCGTGCGGCCTGGCCAATGTGTGTGTATCGCCATATTTCGTGTCCCTTGCGGCGGAATGTCTCGCTGACAGCGGCGTGAAGGTTTGCACGGTGGTTGGGTTTCCGCACGGCGCAGCTTCCTCTGCAGCGAAGGTGGCGGAGGTGCGGGAGGCCATTAAAAACGGCGCGCAGGAACTGGACGTTACTATGAACATACTCGCTATCAAAAGCGGGAAAAGCGCTAATGCGCTGCGCGAGCTAGTAGAACTTGTAGAGATGGCAAGGGGCCGTGCCGCCGTAAAGGCAATATATGAGCAGAGCCTGTATACGGAGGCGGAAAAGCTTGAGGCGTTGCGTATCGCCAAAGCTTCCGGTGCAGATTACATTAAAATATCCAACGCTTTGAGCGGTAAAAAGGCGGAGGCAGAGGATGTGCGCTTTGTGCGCGGCATAGTGGGCGAGGGAATCGGCATTAAGATAGACGGCGGTATCAACGATGCCGCAAAAATTAGAGAGTTGATGCAGGCCGGTGCCAACCGGTTCGGCTGCAGCAAATCGGTGCAGATCGTAAAAGGCGTGTGACGGATATTTTGGAGAAGGTAGAATAGATTGTTTTATGGCTTCTTTATCGGCCATAGATATTTTGTGAACCTCAGAATGGCATAACCTCCCTGTCATGTATTGGTTGCCTGGTTGAAAGACCCAGTTCGGTCTTTCAACCAGGCAACTTGTTTTATGAGGAATCGAGAGATACGCCTAATGAAACCGAAACGAGGACGAAATGAGACTGAAATGAGACCAATATAGGGGCGTTATTGGGAAAGTGTCAGGTTAAGATTAAGTATAATACAACACAAATAGTTTCTGAATAAAATTGGAAACAGAATTTCTTCATAGATACTTAAAACTGTATTTATTGTAAGAATAAGTAAGAAAATGTTTTTATCCGGAAGATACAATGAAGCATACATAAAGGAGGTTGGGGGTAATGAAGAAGAGATGGATGCCGATCACGGCAGTGTTTTTATCCATACTGATGATATCGACTACTACGCTTGCTGAGACATATGATTTGACAGAGTACGGAGAGATCACCGTAACAGGTGGGAGCAGCGGATCAAATGATGTTTCGTGGGCAAACGGGACGCGCGTTCCCGGCTCGCGAAATGACACGACAGAGGTCATCATCACAAGCAACAACAATGAGACAGAACACACCGTCACACTCAATAACGGTGCCGAGGTTACGCTCAAGGACGTCAATATCGTGGCGCCGGACAACAATGCCGGTATCACCGTGAACGGCAATGATAACGTAATCAATTTGGAAGGCGAGCACAACTATGTCCAGGGCGGCGACGGCAAGGCTGGCGTGAATGTAGGCGCTGGCTCCTCCGTTACCATCGATGGCGGTGGTGATGGTATGATGATCGCCACCGGCGGCGAAAACGGCGCAGGTATCGGCGGCAATTCCGGCCAGGACGCAGGCGCCATCAATGTTGAAGGTGCCGGTATCCGGGCGATTGGCGGAGACAACGCGGCCGGTATCGGCGGCGGTAAGGACGGCTCCGGTGGTCAGGTAACGCTTGAAGATTCCAACGTGCAGGTCACCGGCGGCAAAAACGCGGATGGCATTGGTGCCGGACAGAATGAAACAAACAAAGGCACCGTTACTGTTACGAATTCCAATGTGGATTCAAAAAAGAAGGATGGCACCGTCGATCCGTATAACGCTATTATAGAAACTGGCAGCAGTCTTCCCGGCACCGGAAGCATTCCGACGAACGGGAGTTGGCAAACGATCGGGAGCAACGAGTTTTCGGGGACCTCCAATCAGGCATCCGCGGTAGATATTCCGGGTGATTCGATCCCGCAGTACATTATATTCAAGCAGTCAAGTGGCCTCCTGTTTATCTGGTCCCGTGATGGGGTGCAACCCTCCAATCTGGATCAATTCAGGGAATCGGTAGGCAGCGGCTGGTATAAAGCTGATACGCAAGTTGTGTTTTTCACCGGCAACGCTTACATTGATGCCAGAGGTTACACCGGCGACTCTCAGTTTCAGGTGCAGTTCAAGGTGGATGGCGGCCTCGTATATGTAAAGCCTGAAGGCGATGCCTCGGCGAGCACCCGCATCAGCGGGGTACATTACGCATACGGCGCGCCTGCACCGACAATTCCGGGTCTGCCGACCATTACACCAAAACCGACGCCTACGGCAACCCCGGCGCCGACACCTGAGGCAACACCGACGCCTACACCCGAGGGCAGCCCGACGCCTATACCCGAGGGCAGCCCGACGCCTACGCCTGAGGCAACACCGACGCCTACGCCCGAGGCAACATCGACGCCTACGCCTACGGTAACACCGACGCCGACGTCAGATCCCCCCACAGATACGACAGGAGGCGCGCCCATCCCGCTCGGAGCAGGCGCTCCCCAGCAGATGATACCTCTTGGACCCCCTATGACAGATGACAAGCGGGACATGAGTTTCGTAGGGATGTTGATTGCCGCAGGCATTGGGGTGGGCCTAGTGAGCCTCCGCAAAAGAAGCGGCCCCGCAACGAAGCAAAGTAAAAAGTAATCCCTAAACTGCAGTTTCCTTTTCCAAAGTGTAAAAGGACCGGAGAGATCTCCGGTCCTTTACGTCGCAATAAGCATCTAATAGAGTAAGAACAGGCCGTTATTGGTGACTGGCTGCTGTATTTTTGCTGTTTTTCCTTGCCGTGCCCCAAATCAGAATAAAAAGCCCGGCTATCATGAAGGCGATCAGGATGCCAAACGCCCAATAAAGCCCCAGTGTATCGGCGCAAGCGCCCATCATAACGGGAAGCAAGGCACCGCCGAGCCCGCCCGCCGCCATCAAAAGGCTCGAAACCAGGCCTGTCATTTCCGGGAAGCTTTTTGTCCCCATCGCCATGATCATGGGCCAGATCGGGCCGAACGCAAATCCAATCAGCGCGATGCCGAAAAGGGTAACGGACGCATTGGGCAGAACCAGCATCAGGATGCCCGCAAGAGCGCTCAACCCGTACCCGGCCAGTATTGCTTTTCTTTCCTGAATTTTTATAAAGGAGAACAGCAGCCGTGAGCCCGACATAACAAGCCAGAATGTTGAAATTGCATATGCGCCCAATTCCGGCCTCATGATTTCGACGCTAAAAAGGGAGTCTGCAAAATAAGCGATGCCCGTCTCAATGCCGACATAGAGGAATATACAAAGGAACAGCGCAGCAAAAAACTTCTGTTTTCCCAATTGCAGCAAAGAGCCGGATACTTTGACTTTTTCCGGCGTCCTGACGGATACACAATGTGTGAGCGCCATCAGCGGAAGCAGGATCACATACCCCAACCCAGCCATGAAGAACGCGCCGCGCCAGCCCATTGCAAACTGATCCATCAGGTATCTCGTCAATATCGGACTTACGACCGCGCCCAGGCTGAAGGTGCATTGCGTCATGTTCATATAACGGTTGGCCTGCTCCGGGAAATTATCCGTTATGTTTGCGCTTACCAGGCATTCACAAACACCCAGGCCGCATCCGATGATAAATACGCCGAGAATAAATGTGGCGGCAGACCAAGCGCTTGCCGCAAAAAAGCAGCCAACAATAAATATGGGCATTGCAAACAGCAGCACACGCTTTTTTCCGATCCTGTCCGCAATCGGCCCAAATAGAAGCGGAGAGAGCATGATCGCAATAAATTGAGCCGCAACAAGGAAGCCCATCAGCGTATTGCTCAGTTGAAATTCTGCCGCCACCTGCAGCAATACCAATTGGAAGCCGCCGCCCTCGAAGCCAAGAAAAAATGTAATTCCAAGCGAAACGGGAACCAACAGACGCTTTTTTAAGTCTAACATACGCATGTTATACTATAGTTCCAGGCCCATAGGATGCTCCAAATCAAAGAAGACCGCGTCATCCCCTCCGGTACCGTGCCGGAAAATGACTGCGCAAAGCGCATCTTCTCCCAAGGGATAAGGCGCGTAATGCCATGCGCCTGCATCCCAGCAAACGCCCTCGCCCACGGGAACATAAAATGCCTGCAGCTGCTCCACATCAGCATCTCCTACCGGCATCCCGACTACAATAACGCCCCCTGTCAGAGGCAGGAGCGTTTCTGTAGTACGCGCATGTGCTTCAAAACGGTCAAACAAAAAATCCCGCACAACTGCTGTAAGCAAATTGACGGAGACGGTTTGGGCACCTTCAACTGCGGCCTGCTTTTCATACCACCGGAATACGCCGTCCTGTCC
>JAEXTB010000264.1 GCA_023453725.1 Bacillota bacterium
TCTTCTAACAGATCGCTCATGGTTACAATGCCGCTCATGCCGCCGTACTCGTCCAGCACAATGGCGAAGTGATTGCGGGATTGCTTCATGTTTCGGAACAGGAGGTCGGTCTTCACGGTTTCCGGCACAAAGTAGGCGGGACGCACGGCATGCTTTAAGATTTCCTCGCGGGATTTGTTCTTGAGCCCGATATAATCCTTTACATGCAGAACGCCGAGCACATCGTCAGCGCTTTCGCCGCAGACGGGGTATATGGAATGCCGCCCTTCAAATATGGCGTCTTCCCACTGTTCGTTGGTATCTTCCTGCCAAAGCAGGGTAACATCCGTGCGGTGGGTCATCGCCTCCGCGGCGGTCTTATCGTCAAACTCGAATATGTTGTGGATCATATCCTTTTCATCCGGCATGATGGTGCCCTTTTCACTGCCTTCATCAAGCATCATGCGGATTTCCTCTTCGGTCACATGCTCCTCTTCCGCATTGGGGTCAATGCCGAACAGCCGCAGTATGCCGTTGGTGGACACAGTCAGCAGCCAGACAACGGGAGAAAAGATTTTAGAAATCCCATAAATCAGGCCGGAAAGGCCAAGTGCAAGCTTCTCCGCGTTGCGCATGGCGATACGCTTGGGCACAAGCTCACCCAGCACCAGCGTGATGTAGGAGAGGATGAGCGTAATGACCAGCGTGGAGATCGTATCCAGCGTGGCAGGGGAGAGCTTTGACCCCCAGCTTAAAAACAGCTGCGTCAAATAGCCGCTGAAATTGTCCGCCGCGAACGCGCTTCCAATAAACCCGGCCAGCGTAATCCCAACCTGAATGGTCGATAAAAACCGCGCAGGCTGGTCGGTCAGCTTGGTAAGCGTAATAGCTTTTTTATTTCCTGCCGCCGTCAGCTTGTTCAGCTTGGCGTCGTTGATTGAAATGATAGCGATTTCAGCGCAGGCAAATATTGCATTGATGAATATCAAAGCCAGTTGTAAAAATATTTGCCCCAGCAAATTGCCATCGCCCACAGTTTTGTAACCTCCTTAAGTTCACACACGAGTAAATTGCCCCAAACGCCCATAAAAAAACACACGCCAATAGACATCCTGCGGTATCGGGAATACCGCATCGCCTGCGTGTGCTGCCCGCTATAAAAGCAAGGGAATCATATATCGCGCTGGGTCAGGTGAGTCTTCCATTTCCATACTCCTATCCATAGGCGGTATTATACCATAAATTCTATTGTTGTCAATTTCCCTCCCGGAAAAGGGAACTTTTGCGGAGGGGGTGCTATTCCTCCGGCAGAACAAGCGCGGCGACAATGTACGCCACAAGCCCGAAAAATGTAAAAGCGAGCACGCCCCAAACAATACGTACAATAGAGACATCGATGTTAAAGTACTCCGCCACGCCGCCGCATACGCCGAATATCATTTTATTGGTGGTAGATCGGTACAGCCGTTTTGTCATGGGAACCTCCTTAAGCCACGGGCTCTATCACTCGCTTGCCCGTAACGGTTGATGTCGCAAAGAAAAACAAATGGCTTTGCAGCCGGTTGCGCTTGAGGATATGCAGCATGCTGCTCAATTCTGTATTCGCCAGCTGTGCCAATGTCATAAGCATCGTGGATGCTTTCTGCACCGTCGGGTTTTCATCGAGCGTTACTTGCAGCGTATCCTCTTTGAGCACAAATGTCATTACCCTTGTACAGGGCGTGGTCAGGTAGTATAAGTACAGCCGCAGCTGCGCTTCGCCGTTTGAAAGCATGCCAAACCGCGCGGATATCCCCACGGGATGCTGCTCTTCCCCAATTTGGAGCGTGGCGTGGGTAAACTCGTCCTCTTTTATCTGCAGGGTATGCGTAATATCCGCTTCCTTGATGCAAAGCTCCAGTGCGCCGTCTTCCGCTGTGCGGAAGGATACCGAGGAAATCCCCGGCGGGAAGATGTTGTGCACGCATTGAAGCACGAACGGGAACACGCCCGCGCTGTTGGCTGAAAGCGTGAATGTGTTGCCCGAAAGCTGCTCGCGCACCCAGTTAAACGGCATTGGCATGCAGCCGTTGGGGGACGCGTCCTCCTTGTTCCGGCAGGAGAGCTCGGATAAAAACGAGGCAAGCGCCCGCTGGACTGCAGGGCTGTTCGGCAGCGGCACGTTTGCGGCATCATGAAAGCAGCGCTGCACATAATCCATGGTGTTGCTTTGCGCAAACAGCAGCGGCGAACCGCTCAGGAGAACCACAAGCGCGTCATGCTTCGGCAGCGCAAGCATGTATTGCCCGAACGCGCCGTTAAACAGATATCCGCCCGCATAGGGCGCGCACCAGATCTGGTAGCCGTAGCCGTCCTTGCATTCGCCGTTTGGCGTTTCAATCTGCATGCGGGTGGCTTCCTTGATCCAGGTTTCACTTAACAGCTGCCGCTCCTCACCGTTTACAACATAACGGCCCTTTTGCAGGTAGAGCAGGCCGATTTTTGCAATGTCCTCCAGCAATAGGGAGAGCCCCCAGCCGCCCTTTTCCGTACCCATGGGGCAGGTATCCCAACTTGCCTCCCGGATGCCCAGCGGCTCAAACAGGCGCGGCTTTAAATACTCCAGCAGCCCCATGCCGGTCTTGCGCCGCACAATCGCGGAAAGCATGTAGGAATTCATGGAGTTGTAGTTAAACTGCGTGCCCGCGGGGAATCGCACGCCCGCATCCAAGAACTCTTGTTCCCAGTCGGCACCCAACACGGAGCCGACTTCATTAAACCGCGAGCCTGTGCTCATGGTCAGTAAATGCCAGACGGTGACGTCCCTGTAATGATGCGTGGACGGATCGGAGATTTTATCCGCAAACAGATCCACAATGCGCTCGGAAAGCGAAAGCCTGCCTTCATCCACCAGCATGCCGATGGCGGTGCTTGTCACACTCTTGCTGAGCGAATAAAGCTGGTGGGGATATGCTTTTTCATACGGTGCCCAATAGCCCTCCGAAATCACGTGCCCGTTCTTTACCACCATCATGGCGTGGAGGTTGGAGGAAATGTCGGCGTCCAGCGCGTGGTAAAGCGAAAGAATATCCCGGCTTTTCATGCCCTGTTCCTCGGGCGTGGAGCGTGGAAGGGAGGAAATGGGCGCATGGCCGGAAATCTGCTTTTGCGGCGTATAGGGGTAGGAGTACACATGCTGCAGATCCTGCCGCACAAGCCGCCACAGCATGTCCACCGTACGCTTTTCAAGGGACTGGTCAACAAGCGTGAGTT
>JAEXTB010000266.1 GCA_023453725.1 Bacillota bacterium
TAGATTATTTTATTTAATAGCGGGAGGGCTTCGCCCCCCGCGCCCCCTTGGTATGAACGAACTCGCGCTCTTACCATCCTAAGTACGGCGATTTTCAGGAAGGGGGTTGGGGAAACGCAGTTTCCCCAAAGCAAAAAAATAATCGTCGGCGCACTAAGCGCCGATACCTTGAAATCCTTTGCTTTATTGACATGATAAAGCGCGTTCCGTTTGGAACGCGCTTTTTGTTTGCCTTATATTTGCTTGTATTCAGCGCACGCGGAAGATTGTCCGGCGGGCTTTGCCGGAAATGACGTCGCTCAATTTGCTTTTGCCGTTTGCGATAATAACGGTCGTACCCTGTTTGATGGGCTCTTTGATAAAGTCCAGCTTGGCGCGCGCGCCGTTTGCCCCTGCCCTGCTTGCGCCCACGCACGAGGTTTGCAGGATCTCGATACCGTCGAGCACTTCCTGAATGTCCTTCCCCTCTACCGCTTCCACCAGTGTGGAAGGATCGGTTGGGTCGCGGTAAATGCCATCCACCGAGGTGAGGATGACAAGGTACATGGAATGTACCAGCGTGCAGATGACAGAGGCGGTTTCATCGTTGTCCACGCACTCCACTACGTGCTCGGTTTTTTCCCGCAGTAAATCCAGTTCCCAACGGCGGTTCTCCTCAGAAGAAACCGGATCGTTGTAGTTGATGATGGGGATGGCGTTTTGCACCGCGCAGCGGAGCAAAAAGCGCTTGATGTGGGTGCGCTTTTCTTCATCGTTAAAATGCGTATGCTCAACTAAAAGCTGACGTACGGAATACTGGGAGGGTACAAAGCGGCGGTATTCCTGCATCAATATGGACTGGCCCTGCGCGGCGTAGTCCGTTTTCACGTCCTCCATATCGCCGATGAGCTCACGGCCGCTGCGCTTGATGTAATCGACACGGCCGATTTCCACGGCACCGGAGCTGACCCAGATGATGCCGGGGCGCAGTTCTTTGCCAAGGCGGCTGAATATGTTGTAATCAATGTCGTTGTCCTCTTTGCTGATGAGGGCCATCGACCCGATCTTTCCTACAATCTCAAAATCAAACTTCGGCATTATGTTTCCTCCTGAGGGGCGTGCCCAATCAAGTATAACACAGAATTATGTATGTACAATCTCCGCTGTATCAAAACCGGGGTATATGACGCGCATCAGCATCAGCCCGTGCGCGGGCGCGGTAGGCCCGGCGTCCCGCCTCAGGCCGGAAGAGATTGCGCGAAGCATAGCATCGGGCTGCAAAGTCCCTTTGGCGGCTGCAAGCATGGTGCCGACAAGTATGCGCACCATGTTGTATAAAAATCCGTTGCCCTCCACGTCGTAATAAAGCAGCTCGCCCTCCCTCGTCCATTCGGAGCGGTAGATTTCGCGCACGGTGTTTTCCATGGTGGTATTGGCTGCCATAAACGCCCGGAAATCATGGGAGCCCAAGACGTCCTTCGCCATGGTGAGAAGTATGCTTTCATCCAGCCTGCCGTGTACGTGCAGCGCGGTGTTGCGCAAAAACGCGCGGGCGTGCTCGCCGGTTTGCAGCGTGTAGCGGTACTGTTTGCGCTTGGCGGAAAAGCGAGAGTGAAAAGCTTCCTCCGCCTCCCCGGAATAGCGGATGCGGATATCCCGCGGCAGCCCACTGTTGAGCGCGAACGCAAATTTATCTGCGGGCATGCGGGCTGACGTATCAAAATGTGCCACCTGCGCAAGTGCGTGCACGCCGCTGTCCGTCCGGCCCGAGGCGTGCAGCGCGATTGTTTCCCCCGTGATGCTGTGCAGTTCCTTCTCGATCACCTGCTGTATGGCAAGGCCGTTCGGCTGTGTCTGCAAGCCGACGTAGTTTGTGCCGTCGTATTCGATGATGAGGCGAATTCGCCGCATGGCAGGGCCTCCGTAAAAGTGATATAGCAAAAGAAGGGAGTTTGAGAGCGCCGCTCTCAAACTCTCGCTTAAGGGACGTAACACCCCTTAAGAAATCCCAAATTAAAATCTAATCTATTGCCCCAGCGCCTTTACCGTATCCGAACCCGTAACCTGCACAAACGCAAGCTCGATTTCGCCGTTTACAAGATAGACGGTGATGACGTCGTTCCCACCAACATTGGCCATAACAAGCGTGACGGTGCCGGTCTTTTCCACATCCGAAGGGAAACCCGCCTGCCCGGAGGCGGCGACAGCTTCCTTGAGTTCCGCGCCTGAAAGCAGTGTCTGGATACTGGTATCCTGCCATTCCCCGGCAGGGTAAATATCATCCGCGCGCAACGTGTAACCGTAGGAATTGAGCTTTGAAGCCAAGGTAGCGCCCGCACCGTTTGAAAGGAGCAGGCTCCAAACGGCGGCAACGAGCAAAAGCGCCCCCGCCGCAATCAGGAATCCTCGCCGCCTGCGCGCGTTCATAGCGGGAACGCCTGCAACAGCACGATGACAGCGCCCATCAACAGCGTCACGGCAAACGCGAAAGCGTCTGGGCGTTGGTAACGTAGCACATGCATGCGCGTGCGGCCTTCCCCGCCGTGATAGCAGCGGGATTCCATAGCCATAGCCAGTTCGTCCGCGCGGCGGAAGGCGGAAACAAACAGCGGTACCAGTATGGGGATCATGCTTTTTGCGCGGTTAATAAGGTTGCCACTTTCAAAATCCGCCCCACGGGAAAGCTGCGCTTTGCGGATTTTATCCGCCTCCTCCATCAGCGTGGGGATAAAGCGCAGCGCGATTGTCATCATCATGGCAAGCTCATGCGCGGGGAATTTCAATTTGGAGAGGGGCTTAAGTAGCCGCTCCAACCCGTCCGTCAGGGCGATAGGCGAGGTTGTGAGCGTCATTAAGGACGTACCGCCCACCAGCAGAACAAGCCGCAGCGAAATATAGACGGCCTGCATGAGCGCTTCTTTGGTAATGCGCAGGAACGCGTACTCCCAAAGCACCGTTTTACCGGGCGTTAAAAACAGGTTCATCAAAAACATGAAAATCAGCAGGAACCTTAAAGGCTTTAACGAGCGCATCACATACGAAAACGGCACGCCGGAAAGCAGCACCACAAGCACCACAAACGCAAAGGGCAGCACAAAAAGCGCAAGCTCCTTTACCAGGAACACGATCACGATGTAAAACAGCATCGTGAGCATCTTGGTGCGGGGGTCCAGCCTGTGAACGATAGAATCACCCGGGAAATATTGACCTAATGTGATGTTTGTCATTTGAGCGCCTCCAGCAGGAACGTATAAAGTTCCTCCTCGCGGTATGCGCCCGCGGGCGCCTGTATGCCCCGTTCTCGAAGCTGTATTGCAAGCTGTGCCGCCTGCGGGATATCAAGGCCGAGTTCTATGAGCTTTTCCGGTTCCGCAAATACGCTTTTCGGCGTATCAAGCATGACAAGCTCGCCCTTATGCAGCACCGCGATGCGCTCCGCGTTACGGGCGACATCGTCCATGGAATGGGATACCATGACGATGGCGCAGCCCGTCTTTTTCCGGAGGGACTGCAACAGATCAATCACGCTCTGCCTGCCCCGGGGGTCAAGGCCTGCCATGGGTTCGTCAAGCAAAAGATAGCGCGGGCGCATGGCGAGGATGCCTGCCAAAGCCGCGCGTCGTTTTTCACCGCCGGAAAGGTCAAAGGGGGATTTTTCCGCAAACAGGTCGGGCGCTAACCCAACAAGCAGCATGGCTTCCTCCACGCGCTCCTTGATTTCCGATTCGGGTACATGCAGGTTCTTGGGGCCAAACGCAATATCCTGAAATACGGTTTCTTCAAAGAGCTGGTATTCCGGATATTGGAACACAAGGCCTACGTGGCTGCGCGCTTCAATGCGCTGCTTTTTAACGGAAAGGTCAAGCCCATCCACCGTAATTTTTCCGCCGGACGGTTGTACAAGGCCGTTCATGTGCTGTAAAAGCGTGGTTTTCCCTGAACCGGTATGGCCAATGATGCAAAAAAACTCTCCTTCCTCCACCTGGAAGGAGACGTCATGAAGCGCCGTTTGGGACATGGCGCTGTTTGGCATATAAATATGGGATACGTTTTCTAATACAATGGGCATGGCTGCTCACTTTCTCATTGGGGTAAGGTATTACGCGCCGCGCTTTGCTTTTATGGCCTGCTCAATGGAGGCTGCGACTTCTTCTATGCTGATAGGCTCGTCCGGTAGCGTAACCCCCGCTTCGCTTAGGCTGTTTCGGAGCTTTACCATGGCGGGCGTATCCAATCCGGCAAGCTGCAGCGCCGTAGCTTCGCGGAACACCGCGCGCGGCGTATCGAGCAGTATGAGGTTGCCTTTGTTGAGTACGGCCACCCGGTCGCACAGCGCCGCTTCTTCCATCAGTTGTGTGATCATGACCACTGTCATCCCCTGCTCGCGGTTGAGCGTGGAAATAATGGAGAGCACCTCCCGCCTGCCTTCCGGGTCCAGCATGGCGGTTGCCTCATCCAAGACAAGAACCTTTGGGTGCATGGCAAGCATGCCCGCAATTGCAATGCGCTGCTTCTGCCCACCGGAAAGCATGTGCGGTGCGCGCTTTGCGTATTCTGTCATGCCTACCATGGCAAGCGATTCATCCACACGGCGGCGGATTTCAGCCGGTTCCACGCCAAGGCTTTCGGGGCCGAAGGCGACGTCCTCTTCTACGATGGTGGTTACAAGCTGGTTATCCGGGTTTTGGAACACCATGCCCACCCGCTGGCGGATGGAAAGCAGATTTCCTTCCGTCTTTGTATCCATATTATCCACCAGCACTTGGCCGGAGGAGGGCAGCAGCAGGCCGTTTAAATGCTTCGCAAGCGTACTTTTGCCGGAACCGTTGTGGCCCACGATGGCAATCATCTCGCCATCCTCAATGCGCAGCGATACATCGCTGAGTGCGGGGCGCGGCGCTGACTCATATGTAAAGCTTAAGTGTTCAAGTTCAATCATTCGCTTCCTCCAAACGGCGCGCAAACTGCGCCGTTTCACTGAACTTTTATTATAGCGCATACGTACGGTGCGCGCAAATTTGCGGCATACAAAAAAACAACGAAGATGGGCGCTATATGCGGGCGCGGTACGTTGGAAAACAGGTGAGAGCGGGTATAACAAAGTATGGCCCCAAATGAAAGCGCAATGGGCTTTTGTATTCCGTGGTGGGAACGGCAAACAAAGTCCATTTCATGCGTTGACATTTTGGGGCCGACTGGTACAATATGTAGTATCGAACGTGGGAGTTCGATACAATATCGTGTGTTTCGAAAGGACGATACCATGCAATTGACCGAAAACGCATTGCGGGTTTTACAAAAACGCTACCTGACTAAGGATGAAAACGGCAATATTGTGGAAACGCCGGAGGAACTGTTTCACCGTGTAGCAAATGCCGTGGCAGAAGCCGACGCGCGCTATGATGGCGCAGATGTCAAAAAAACCGCGCAGGAATTTTATGATGTGATGACGCGGCAGGCGTTTTTGCCCAACTCTCCTACTTTAATGAACGCGGGCAAGCCTTTGGGCCAGCTTTCCGCCTGCTTTGTGCTGCCGGTGGGCGACTCGATGGAGGAGATATTCGATGCCGTGAAGAACGCGGCGCTCATACACAAAAGCGGCGGCGGCACGGGATTTTCATTTTCCCGGCTTAGGCCCGCAGGCTCTACGGTACGGTCTACCGGCGGCGTCGCGTCTGGCCCCATCAGCTTTATGAAAGTGTTCAATGCCGCTACCGAGGCCGTTAAGCAGGGCGGCACGCGGCGCGGGGCGAATATGGGCATTCTGCGGGTGGACCATCCGGATATTCTGGACTTCATCCGCTGCAAGCAGGACGATGCGCAGATTACAAACTTCAACATCAGCGTTGGGCTGACCGAGGCGTTCATGCAGGCTGTGGAGCGCAATGAAACCTACGCGCTCAAAGACCCGCGCCACGGGACGGTCATAAAGGAATTGAATGCACGGGAGGTATTTGACCTCATTGTGGATATGGCGTGGCGCAACGGCGAGCCGGGCATTGTATTCTTGGATAGGCTCAACCGCGATAACGTCGTACCCAAGCACGGCGAATTTGAAAGCACCAACCCCTGCGGCGAGCAGCCGCTGCTGCCGTATGAAAGCTGCAACCTGGGCTCTATCAACCTGGTGCGCATACTCAAAGAAGAAAACGGTGCGTATTCCATTGATTACGAAGCGCTGGGCCGCGTGGTGGATACGGCGGTTCATTTTCTGGATAACGTAATTGAAGTCAACAAGTATCCGCTCAAAGAAATTGAAGAGCGCACACTTGCTACCCGTAAAATCGGCCTTGGGGTGATGGGCTTTGCGGATCTGCTGTTCCGCCTGAGTATTCCGTATAATTCAGAGGAAGGCATTGCGCAGGCGGAAAAGCTGATGAGCTTTATCGAAGCCCGCGCACATGCGGCAAGCAAGCGCCTTGCAAAAACGCGCGGCGCGTTCCCGCTCTTCCCGGAAAGCACGTATGCAAACGGGGAGCCGTTGCGCAATGCTACCTGCACAACAATTGCCCCTACGGGCACCATCTCCATACTCTGCAGTGCGTCAAGCGGCGTGGAGCCTCTTTTTGCGCTGGCGTTTGTGCGGAACGTCATGGACCACGACGAACTACCGCAGGTGGATGAATACTTCTTGGAAGTTGCCAAGCGGGAAGGGTTTTATTCCGATGAACTTCTGCGGCGTATCGCCAAAGAAGGCACGCTTGCACATATCGACGAAGTACCGGCGCATATCAAAAGGGTGTTTGTAACCGCCCACGATATTTCTCCGGAATACCACATCCGCATGCAGGCCGCGTTCCAGAAGTATACGGACAACGCGGTATCAAAAACTGTCAACTTTACTTCCGAGGCGACGCGGGAGGATGTGGCAACCGTTTATCGTTTGGCCTTCGAGCTGGGCTGTAAAGGCGTCACCATTTACCGTGACGGCAGCCGGAATGAACAGGTGCTGACCGTGGGCGCAAAGAAGGAGCAGGAAAAAACCGTGCCGGTGCTGCGCCCCGTACGCATCACCCCCCGCCCCCGCCCTGAAGTGACGCGCGGCATTACGGAAAAAGTGGTGATCGGCTGCGGCAACCTGTATGTGACGGTCAATTATGACGATCAGGGCATCTGCGAAGTGTTTGCAAATCTGGGCCGCGCGGGCGGCTGTCCCAGTCAGAGCGAGGCGACAAGCAGGCTCGTTTCCACCGCGCTTCGTTCCGGCATGGATGTTGACACCATTATTGAGCAGTTAAAGGGCATCCGCTGCCACTCCACGCTGCGGCAGAAAGGCATGAACGGCAACATCAAGGTGCTCTCCTGCCCGGACGCCATCGGCAGGGTGCTTGAAAAGGTGGCAAAGCTGCTAAAAGAAGGCGAGCAGGTGCCAATGCTGGAGAAAAAACCGGAGGCGATTGCGGCCATTTCCCATGGGAATGAGGACGAAGAGCACTTTGGCCCTGATACAGGGGAGAAAAAGGAGCGCCCCACCTCCCCCTGCCCTGAATGCGAGGGTGCGGTGGAGCATGAGGGCGGCTGCATGATCTGCCGCGCGTGCGGGTACAGCAAGTGCGGATGAGTGAATAGAAAAAGTTCAGCAATTCAAAAGGGCGCATGCACGGCATGCGCCCTTTTTGTATAAATCAAGCCATATCACACAAACTGTAAGAAAAACGAAAGCAGGCATCCACATGCCAATTTGGCTTATTATCGCATTTGTAATATTTTCAGCGTTTGTGCTCTATGGAATTGTTGCGCTTAACAAAAAGCAGCAGAAGCAGTCGGTAAAAGCTTCAACCGTCTCGTATATTTTCTTTACGTTACTATTTCTCGCGATCTGGATATTCGCGTTTTCAGTGCCGTCATATGTTATACTGCTTTCCATGCTGGCGGTCTTTATCCATTGTTTCTGCGGGTATTATGTGAACCTGTACAACCGCTCACAGGTGTTTGACCGTTACCTGCACGCCTTTGGCTCGTTTGCGTTTTCGCTGTTTGTATATTGCCTGATCAGAAACCTGTTTGAGGTAGGAGGATCTAAGGCGTTCCAATCCTTGTTTGTGTTTGCCGTGGGCATGGCGCTCGGCGAGATATTTGAGCTGGTGGAGGCCGCAATTGACGCCAAGAGCGGCGCAGGCGCACAAAGAGGGCTTAAGGATACCGATACGGACATGCTGGGGAACCTCATCGGCTCCCTGCTTGCAGGTGTATTCGCGTATTTCTTATTGTTCTAGGCAGATAGCAGAAAAGCCCCGCATCTGCGGGGCAACGTTTATATTTGGAACTGTTTGAGAATGCCGTATGTAATTTCATCTGCAAGCCGGTAGCCTTGATCCATCAGCTCGTCGTGCTGTTGAATGCTTTTTGCAAACTCCTTGTCACGGATCAGCATGGTCTCATATTCTCTCAAATTCACAATTTCATAGAGCATCGTCTGCAGGGTCGCCATATCCCAGTATCGGTTGATGCCTGCAAGGAAGCGCGCAAGCTCGTTTGCATTTGAATAAAGCGCCTCGCGCGCGCTGCGGATGGCCTGCGGGTTATCGTCCTTATATGCCTGGATAAGACGCAGCGTACCCTGAAGATCGTTATTGATTAGCCGTTTGATCTGGTCTCCGGAGTCCTTCCCGTAAAACTGCTCATAAATGGTCGCAAAATCCTGCGCGTTCTGTTCAACGCGTCTGAGAAGATCGTCTTGGTCGCCCTGATCCAGCATCACGCTGTAGATCAAAGCCCTGGTCCACTGGTTGTTGTCCACCCAAAGCTTGCGTATGGTATTGGAAAGCGCGACCTGGTTGAGCAGGTATTGTGAACGAGAGGTTGGCGAAAACGCCATACTGGTATCCCCCTAACAGACAGGTACTGCATTGTATGCGATTCTCATAAGCTTTAGGCCGGTTAAGCCGGAATTTTTGCCGTTATCGAATTCCCATTCCCGGCCCCGCGCATATACTGATCGTAGAAAGCGGCTTTAAAAAAATGCTCCGCCGCAAATACGGGAGGAAACCCATATGGCAAAGATTGTATGTTTTGGCTCTTGCCGGAATGAATGCCCTAGCGAAGGGTTTTTGCGTTGCCTTAGCTCCATGCCCTGCGCCAAGGTTGCAGATAACGCCTGGCTAGTGGAAACCAACAAAAGTACCGTACAACTTAGAGATGCGCTGCGCCAATTTACAAACCCGGAAGATACCTTGTTTGTTGCCACCTGCGGCCCGGAAGCGGCATGGTGCAACTTACCGTCCAACCCCAATAAGGTAAGAGACATACTCAACAGCTCTTGCTCCTGCTGAAGAAAAACAAATAACATTGCCCGCATGCCCAACACGCATGCGGGCTTTTTATATGCAAGAGTTATTCGCTCAGACCACTGAAAGAACTGTTAGCTGGCGAGCCCTACATTCTGAAAATCATTCTATTCTCCCGGATGCGATCGTTTGTTCTTGTATCGCGCGGGCAAACGTGCTACTTTAATACAAACATACGTTCTAAAACGATGCTATTACTTTCTAAAGGAGTGCGGCAATGAATTACGAAGAACTCAGTGCAGAGGAGCAGGCATATTTAAACGATCATGACGGAGATAAGGAACTTGAGCAGGCACGCTGGATGCTGTTGCAGCTATCTAAAGAGCAGGGGCTACCGCTTGACGCGGTACGCAATGCGCTGCTGAATACGCATATCCGGCTGTGAGGCGTTGCGCATTGCAGAGGATGCTCAACGGCTTAGTGAGCTTGCGGCCTATGTAACGCGCAGCGATATTCCAGCGGATGAAACAAATTACCTCGGCATGAGCCCGGAGGAGTTCCGTGCCTGCGAGTGGCGGATGATGCAGACTGTAAGGAGCCGCCATAACTAAAAAAAAGAACAAATTATAAAAAATACCGACAGCGTTCACAGGCTATTGAAAGCAGAGGGATAAAATGACAAAATATAAAGAGAAGAACATACGCGATTTGACCAATACAAAGTACAATTTACAAGACGGTGTGCAGGGCACATCTGCTGTGCAGCCCGGAGAGCGGTATGCAATGGATGGCTATACCCCGCCCGCGGGGGTGGTTGGCAAAGAGGCCGTAAAGGAAATGCAGCGCTGGCTGGGCGGGCTGACGGTGGACGGCATCCGGGGGTCGGAGGCGAGCGCCGTCGGTGGCGGATGCAGCGAGCCGGAAGACCAGTGAATAAAGCCTTTTTAGGAGGGACGCGGCCCGACGCGAAAAGGCTATTATGAACTGTGGACGCAGAAGCAGTTTGATAAGGCTGTGGCCGCCGTGATCAGAACCGCTCAGGTGCCTCCTCCGCCTGCGGATGCAGAGCGGTTAAGCTACTATTTATAAGCTGAGTCTCGGCATTGGTAAAAGCGGCAGGGGAAATTATGTGGTGCGGGGCTATGACCCGCCCTCAAACATCAAAAGTGCGGAGGATGTCCGTACCTTTCAGGAAACGCATGGGTTGGACGTGGACGGCGTATGGGGAAATAGGACAAAGCAGCGGTTCGATCAACTTCAGCAGCAGTGGGCAAGCCAATATGACCCGGAAGAGATTACAAGGCTTGCCGCGGAAGGGCTGAATAGGCTCACCGGGGCGACGGGAAACGCATTGCCGGAGCGAGCAATTCCCTTAAGGAGCGGCAGAGGAACGGGGATCATACCGCTAAGCGCTGGCAGCGTGGCGGGACAAACTGTAGGCGCTCAGACCGGCGCAAAGCCGGTAACGCTTGGGGGCGTTAAGCAGGAGGAAATATCGCAGGATCGGCCTACTGAGATACCGGATAAGTCCCTTCAGGAGCAAAGTAATAAAAAGCAATCCGCACAAAAGGTTATTTTACAGCCGGACGATGAGGGCGCTGCCGTAGAAAACGTGCAGCGGTGGCTGGAGCAATTGAGTTTTTTAGACATGGGCGTAAGTATGGATAAGCAAGGCAACAAACAGTATGGCTTCTATGGAGGAGCAACCCGCGCGGCAGTGATGCTTTACCAGTTTAATTATGGGTTTGAGATGACCGGGGAATTGGATAGTATTCAATACTTGGATATTTATAGCCGTTACTTGCATGAATCGGAGGATGTGCAAGAAAACAGAGGGGTGCTCGCCTATGGAAACATGGTAGGTACGGTTTCAAGGCTGGATAAAGAGAAAGGGTATCAATACAAAGCATATCCCATGTATCAGCACTTAAGGAAAAACAGACCAAGCCTACCTTCTTCCATGCAAGAGGCGGGGATAAGGGTTGTGTATAAGGCTGGGCTGTATTACATGGATTATACGGAACCGCTTCTAAGGATGCTGGGAAAAAACATCAGGCAAGCGAAACAGGCAAGAAAATCCACGGGCAACCCCGGCTTGCTTGAGGGAAAGGAAGAATCGCTGCGTATTACGGAAGATCTGGCTTGGTTCTATTTTAAGGTGGAGCCCGGGGCCGATTGGGATATTAAAGTGGAAAAGAACTGGAAAGCGCAGTTTCCTGGGCAAACTGAAGGGGTAAAGTTTTTCCATCATGCATATCCCTTTATATTTCTAGGAAACGTGGTCACCGCAGAAGATATGGGCAATATTCTGTTTGGAGCAACTGGGGCGGCCATGGGGTTTGAACAAGAGTTTCTCAAATGGGCGGGGGCGACCCCGAATATTAAGGCTGATGGTATGAATCTCTTTAGAAGCTATTTTGGAGACAATGAAAGAGACCTTGAAAAAGTAGAATATGGCGTAAGACTTTATAATGCATTTCAGGAGGATGGCTCTGCTTCGCCTACCTATTAGCTTCCAAAATACTTGCCTGTGCCATCTAGAAAAATCGCGGTGGCACAGGCACTGCCGCAAAAGGAGATCGCTTCATGAAAAAGATGAAAACAATATTGCTGGTGATTCTTGTATCCTGTATTGTGCTTGGTACTGCCATGTGTATCTTCAAAAGGGATCAGACAAAGGAAGAAATGATACAGGAATATCAGAAGCATGAGGAAGCGTTTGAGTATGTAAAGGAGTATTACATTGCCCATGATCTCACGCTAATATTCAGGTATCCTCGTGATAAAATCATTTCTATTAATGTAAATGGATCAGGTACAGATATTCCTTTAGAAGATATAGATGATGAATTGCTGGTACAATACGTTCATTTGCTCTTTGATGATTTACACTATTTTTGGATTTCTGATGATTCTGCGTGGAAAGAAGACGTCATACAGCTGATGTTTGAAAAAGAAACAAACAAAACTTACTATTATAAGAAAATTGTATATTGCGAAGATGGCGAACCGCCCATAAGTACAAGCTCGGTGTTTTATAATGTGGAACAAATCGAAAAATATTGGTTCTACTGCGAAGCGGATGAATATGAAGATTTGTTTTAAGCCAGCAATCATTGCTATTCCTATGAAGGGGATGCGATGGGACAGAAAACGGCCAAGCTGTTTGAGGGCGGACGGCGTTTGGGAGTCGGAGGCGAGCGCCGCCGGAGGCGGATGAAGCGATCCGGAAGACCAGTGAATAAAGCCATACGAGGAGCGGCTTTGCCGCGACGGAGCATGGCTATTATGAACTGCAGAGACGGACCGCGCCTATAAAAAGCTGGTGTCCAGCGGGAAAGCAGCAGGTTCTGCACAGGCGGTTGCCGCCCAACTGAAGCAACTGTATCAGGATGTGGCGGCGTCCAATCTGAGCATGGGAGAAAAAGCGGAGGCCATTGCCCTGCTTGCCGCGCTGGAACAATACGGCGACCCGGAGTATCTGCGCAAAACCCTGCTTGGCATCCAAATGAAGGGCGGCGCGGCGGCGTTTTTTAAGCAGCCCAGCGGCCCAGCCTGGAACGCCATGATAGATACCAATAACGAGCTGTACGAAGATTTGATAGACCGGCTTGAACAGAACAAGAAAGAAATTGCGAAGATTCCCATATGGGAAAGAATTTTCTCCAACGCGGAATACAAGGAACTGCAAAGCCAGAAGATCGAGCTTGAAGAGCAAATAATGGTGGTGGACAAGCGGCTGAACCAACCCGGTTGGAATGTGCTTACATTCTGGGACTGGAGCGAGGTAGAGGATTGGGAACAGGCGCAGCTTGCGGAAGCCGAGAAGGTAGCAGAGGAAGAGGCAAAGGCGGAGGCAGAGGCAGAGGCAGAGGAGCAAAAGGTTGAGGAAGGACAACCGGTACAACAAGGGCCCAGGCCTATACTTGACCCTCAAAAGCGTTATTCTGCCAGCAAGGAAATTAAAGAGTTAATGAAACAGCGCGAAGGAGGAATATCATACCTTAAAGCCACGGGAATTGGAGTATTCAATAAACAGGGTGATCTAATTGGCATATACCCACACTATGTTGGAGATGGGGGTATTACATTAGGATATGGGCACTATATACGTGAAGCCTATCTGCATGATCAATCCTACGAAACCCTATTGAGAAAATATGTCCCTAATAAAAATACTCCGATGAATGGCAAAGGTGGTATGGTAGTCCCTGGCAGCAAGTATATGAAGCTTGAGGATGCCTTGTCGCTGTTTGAGGAAGATATTAAAAAGCACGAAGATGCGCTAAATTATTACCTCAAAGAGGCCGGAATCCCCATAACAAGTAACGAATTTGATGCGCTAATACTTGTTAGATTCAATGATGGTAGTGTCCCTAAAGCATTTGATTTGCTTGAAAACGGAATTAGGGACCGAAGTGCTTGGGAAGAGATATGGCCTTCTAGCGATAAAAGATTGGAGTTAGCATTAAGAATATTTTTCGATAATAATTACGATATGCAGGATTAACTTGCTATGGATGTGATGAAATTTATCTACTAATTGCGAATGAATGCTTAGAAGGAGAAGTGCTCCATGAAGAAAAAGCCATCCCTATACAATATCATTATTACCATAGCTTGCATCATTCTTTTGGTGTTGCTGTACCGCTCACATTATATGCAAGCCTCTAAGCAGACATCCATCCCCACCGCCTCTGCATCCGTTCCGGCGGTAACGCCTATGCAAACCCCTCTGCAAACCCCGCCCATGCCAACATCCGCTCCATGGATGCTGGAAGAATCCTACTATCAGCCCTTTGGAGAATTGCCGTTGCCTGCATTGCAACAATATGCGGGATACGATGCGGAGCGAACGCAACATTCCTTGCGGGAAGAAAATTCGATTGATATTGCGTTTGCACCTTACTGGGGGCAGCCAGAAAGCACCTTGGAGGAGAATGCCCTTTCCGCCCATTACCAGGAATGCTGGGAAGCGGAAGTGAGTCATGCGCTGGATTTGCTTGCAAAGCAGGCAAGTCCGGCGGCAGAATACATACCGGAGATGACGCAACAGGTCAGGAACAAGCTGCTTGATTTCGCTGACAGTTCGGGGGAACTCTATGCAGATCTGTTCAAAACAGATGTATTTTTATATGAAGGAGATTCCCCCGGGCAGACGATCTCAATCGGCACGGCCTATCCCGGTACGCTGTCAATTGCCAAAGCTGCATTTTTTCGGTCCTATACATTTTATTTATACGACCTTCTGGCAGCGGTGGATGTAAAGCCGGACTTTGTATTTGATGCAAAGGATGTGCAGGAGGAATGGGACTACCTGCTACAGTAAGGAGTTCGATACGACTTATGAAAAGAACAAAGCTGATTCGCCTGATACTTCTCTTAACGTTGTTGGTATCCTCCAATTTCCCTGATATAACATGGGCCATAAGAAGATCGGCAAGGAGAGAATAATCCATGAAAAAGCTCCTGATTGCGGGCAACTGTATCTTTTTCTGCTGCGCAGCCGTGCTGGCGGTGCTGCTGTATCAATCTGAAACCCGCCAGCCTATCAAGGCCGACGAGGCCGTTCAAACAGTGCAGCCGGAACCTCGCACACCTGCTGTTACCCCGCTGCAAACCCCCATACCAACGCCCGATCCGTGGATGATGAAGGAATCCTTCTATCAGCCCTTTGGCGAATTGCCGTTGCCGGTACTGCAGAGACATGCAGAGGACATACATGATCAACCACAGCATTCCTTGCGGGAAGAAAACCCGATTGACGACGTATTTGAACTCTATTGGCTACGGCCGAAAAGTACCATGATGGATAACTTTCTGGCAGGCGCTTATCGGGAATGCTGGGAAGCGGAAGCGCTCCACGCGTTGGACTTGCTGGCGGTTACAGAAAATCCGGCTGCGGAGTACCCAGTCCGCATACCGGAAGAACTCAGGGGCATGCTGCACGAATTTTCATTTATGACCGGTGAACTCTACGCGGGCACATTCAGAGATGGTGGCACGGCCTATTCCGGTGCGCTGACAACCGCAAGCGCAGCATGCTTGCGATCCTATACGTTTTTTCTTTACGACCTGCTCGCGTACATGAACGTGCAGCCGGACTTTGTATTTGATGCAAAGGATGTGCAGGAGGAATGGGACTATCTGTTGCAGGGTTATTACGAACAAGGCGACAAATTCCAGCTCATTAAGAACATTCCGGCGCAGGGAAAAATTCCGGCCATGGAAGTTACTGTTTCTGGCGACATGTTCGTGGAAGACTATCACGAAAGCTATATGGCCGATATGCTTACAATCACGCGAAAGGAAACAGGAGAAAAGATCCAAGAAATCCCCTTGGAATATGAGCATGCGAAAACCGAGCGCTCTCCCTTACCGCTCCTTGGAAATTCAGAACTCGATCTTAAAGTGGTAGATGCCAATTTTGATGGATATTTGGATATTCAACTGATTCGTGATTTCGGTGTGGATTACAATGAGTTTTACCGGTTTTTCTTGTGGGACCCGGAACAAGGCACTTTTCATGCCGGGACAGAACTGGACAAACTTTATCTTTGCGGTCCTACATTTGACGCTAAGACCTGTACGGTCACCTCGAGAGAAAAAGACGGTTCCTTTTATGATGAACGTGTTTTTCAATACGCCAACGGTGCGCCGGTATTGGTAGAGCAGACCACAGAGGAGTAGTGATACCGGCAATGAAGCGTTTGCGACATGAATTGGCTTTACTAATTTCGTGTTTATATGCGGCCCGGGAGAGACTCCGATCCGTTGGCTGTGGGATGAAAACTGAAAGGTTTCAATTGGAGGGAGAAGTTTGAAAAGAACAATACGGTTTGCAGCGGTTTTCCTTCTGGCTTTCTTGCTATCCTCCTGCGCATCCACGCAGGGGGATAGTCTACGCTCTCTTTCAGAGAACACGCCTGCTTTAGCCCAAACGGAGGCTGGCACGGGCGCGGATACAGCCGCTTATCCGCTTCCGTCAAACTATGAAAAAGACTTTCAAGTCGATGAAAATACGGGGATTTTCCATGTGATAGAATCTTTTAAGCAGAACGGGGCCACTCGTTATGCCGTACTGTCCGGCAGCGTTGAAGAAAACCAGTATCTTAGTGAGCAGGTCGCTGTTACGGATGGGACAACAATATTTTATGAATACGACTTGCGTCCATTTTCTCTTAAAGCGGAACGGAAAGAACATCTTTATCTCCAAGCGCAGGATATCAATTTTGATGGGCCTATCGATTTCTGGATTGAAGGGGATAACAGCGGTTACTATTGGCTGTGGAATGATAAGGGGCGGACATTTGAACGCAGCGCCGCATTGGAAGCGCTGGAGTTGGGATATCCGAGCATTGATGAAAAGAATAAAAAAATCTATTCCTATCACGGAAAGAGCGAAGAGAATACCATTCTCAGGCGAGTATTCGAGTTTGTAGACGGCATGCCCGTTCTATCAAGCTACACCGAGCGGGTATATGATGAAACACAGGACAAGGCGATTACGACGACCTATGAATTGCAGAATGGCAAGATGTGCGCGGTAGATGCCGTTTCGCGTATCATTCCGCGATACTATATTGATGAGCGCACAAATACATTTTCGCTGGTGCAGATTGTTCCCGCGCAGCAGGAACTCCCGCCCCTTTGTATTACCATTACCGGAGAATTACAGGACGGGCGTTATTACGGGAAAGAAGCGCTTGTCATAAATCTTACGGACGGTACAGGAAATATATCTGGAAGAAGAGGACATGGGTATCGTATTTCCGGAGTTTTCAAGTGATGCCAAGACATCCCTGATTCTTGAAGATATCAACTTTGACGGTTTTCTGGATATGGGTATTTTATATGATACCGGGGCGTCATATGAATGGGTCCGCTATTGGATGTGGGATAGAGACCGGGGCGGTTTTCAACTGGATGAAGCGCTGGAAGCGTTGCATTTAGGAGAGATTTCTGTAGACGCAAGAGCAAAAACCTTTACGTCGTATTGCCCTGATAGTGTAAGCGCGTACACGGAGCGCACATTTCAGTATATCGATGGTGCGCCTGTGCTGATTCGGCAGAAAGATGCGGTTTATGATGTGGAGCGGGACAAGGTTGTCACTACCATTCAGGAACGGATAGAGGGGGAGATGAAAGGTGTTGAGGTGCGGGAGGAATAGGAGTACAAAGGGGCGCATGCACTGCATGCGCCCTTCCAATCATTATTCCGCACTAAGGAATGCTGCTATTCCCCGGCGTACGTGTAACCTCTGTCAAAAGCAGCTTTGTTCATTTCTAAAAACTGCGGCTTGACGGTATGTGCAAGCGCATCCATCCATGCTTCCCGCGTAAACGGCAGCTTCCTTGCAAGAACGCCCAGCAGTACAACGTTCGCAGCCCTGTGGGTGCCGCATTCCGTTGCAATTGCCGTTGCGTCAAGAGCCACGGTGTGAGGCGCGGAGGCCGAAATACGCGCAACCGCATCGTCCGGGTACATGGTCGCCCCCGTGATCACCGGCATGGGAAGGATCTGCTGTGTATTGACGATGACGGTGCCCGTTTCAGGCTTTACATAAGGCAACGCGCGCAGCGCCTCCAACTTTTCAAACGCGAGCACGACATCCGCCTGTTCCTGCTCGACCAAAGTGGAATACACCGGTTCCGTTGCGCTCATTCGCACGAATGTTACCACGCTTCCGCCGCGCTGGCTCATACCGTGCACTTCGCTCACCCGTACATCGTAGCCATGCTGCAACGCAATATGGCCCAGGATTTTGCTGGCGAGCAATGTTCCCTGCCCGCCCACGCCGACGATCACGATTCCTATCATAAGAGAAGCCTCCGTCCTGTCAGGTTAAACTCAAGGTATCGGCGCTTTTAGCGCCGCGTCCTCGGCGGGAGACGCCTCGGACA
>JAEXTB010000288.1 GCA_023453725.1 Bacillota bacterium
CGCAATGTTAGACTAATTTAGGGTAAATTTAAGAATTTATAGGTGTCATTCCGGATATGGAAATTAAAAATTCCGATTTTCCAACCGAAGAGTTATTGAAGCTGCTCAACCAATCGGATTCTTTTGAGCAGTTTTGTCATATCCATGCAGATAAGATTGCAGACATCAGCACACCTGATTATCTCGAGCTGCTCTTGGGCGAGCATAAAATGACCAAGCAGCAGGTGATTGAGCAGGCAAATTTGGAGCGTTCCTCCGGGTATCAGATATTCAGCGGCATACGCAATCCGCGCAGGGATACGCTTTTACGCATCGCCATTGCAATGCGCCTGACGCTTCCGGAAACGCAGCGCCTGTTAAAAGTGGCGCAGCGGGGCGAACTGTACCCAAAGAACCGTAGGGATGCGGCCATTATCTATTGCATTGAGCACAGGCGGGATATGATAGACGCCGAGCTGCTGCTGCAGAGCATCGGGGAACAATCGCTGAAATAAGGAGCCGCAACACGTGAATACGGACGCATCCTCTTTTCTTCAGGCTTTTAACGGCTATCTGGCACAAAACAGCCCGTTGCCGGATAACATTTTAGCGTCTTATGAACTATGCAATTGCCTGCGTGAGTCAAACGGCAAAGCCGTTTATATCGTCCGCTCAAAAATTGACGGCAGGCCGTTTCTATTAAAATGTGCCCCCCTTTCCGCGCACGACAGCCTGCAAGCCGAATACGATCTTCTTACACAACTCAGCCATCCCGGCCTTCCCAGAGCGTTTTTTTACCTCGCCAAAGATGATATGGCGTATTTGATCCGGGAATATGTCCCCGGCCCTACGCTCGCGCAACTGGTGGAAGAAAGCGGCCCATTTTCGGACGAGCAAGCCGTTCACGCAACACTTTCGGTCTGCGATGTGATTTCTTACCTGCACGCACAGAATCCGCCTATCATTCACCGTGATATCAAGCCGGAAAACATTATATTCACAAATAGCCGTGGCTGTGTGCTCATTGACCTTGGCACGGCGCGCCGGTTTAGGCCCGACTCTCATACGGATACCGTATTTATGGGTACCGTCGCCACTGCGGCACCTGAGCAGTATGGTTATAAACAGACCGACGCACGTTCCGATATTTATGCATTGGGAATGCTGCTGCTGTTTTTAACCACCGGTTCGTTCCAGACGGACGATTGTGCGTTGATACAGAACCGCAAGCTGGCGGGCATTGTGGAAAAGTGCCTGCGTTTTGACCCCAAGGATCGCTTCCCTTCTATTTCCAGCCTGCGTCTAAATCTATCCCGCGCATTTCCGGATAAAAAGCGCATGCACCAGATCGCTTGGATCAACGGGGCAGCAGCGGGCCTCCTGCTTGGGGCCGTATTGTCCGTTGCGGCGGGCGCATTGGGTCTGGGTCAAGCGTTTGCGGCAGAAGTAAGCACCGTACCCGAAGCTTCGCCCATTGCTCCGGCAGTTACGCAAGCGCCGGACGCGTCAAAGACGCCTGTTGCCGCACAGGCCCCAGCCATTGCATTTTCTTCCCCGCTCATTGAAAAAGCCGTGCGGCAAACGCTTGGCTTTACTGAGGCGCAGCCTTTGACACAGGGGGACTTAAATGATATTACCCAGCTATACGTCTGCGGAGAAACTATATATTCCAAATGGGAGGAGCTTTCGGTTTACGCGCACGATTTCAGGCTCAATGGCGAAGATGTCAACGAAGCTAAGGGTAACGTTCTTTCCCTTGAAGATCTCAAACATATGCCAAACTTGCGGCAGCTTTCCCTGTATGGGCAGCGCATCATGGATCTTACGCCGCTTACGGGGCTGCAGTTGACCCGGCTTTGCCTTGCAAAAAACGAGATCATGGACGTCACCCCGTTAAAGGACTGTGCCTATTTGACTGAGCTCAACCTCGCATGGAACCCGATTGAGGATATTTCCCCGCTTTCGGGGCTGACGCATTTAAAGAAAATCAACCTGTCCTACACGCAGGTAACGGATATCTCTGTACTCGCGGCGCTGCCTTTAACCAGCTTTGAAGCATGTTGGGCCCCGCTTGCGGACTATACGCCGCTTAAGGATATGACGCGTCTTGATACGCTGCGCATCAACAACCTTGCCAAGGAAGATGCGTTCATATTGAAATCCCTGACAAGCCTGACCAACCTTACACTTTATCAGAGTACCATCCAGCACTTTTCCTCATTTTCGCCGCTGAAGAACCTGCAGAACCTTGATTTATACAGTTCTCAGTTAGAAAGCGTGGAAGGCGCACAACTGCTGCCCACCTTATTTTCTCTGATATTGGGACGTACCCAGGTAACAGACCTTGATCCGCTCAAGGACTGCCCCGTACTCGAACGCGTTGACGTCCAAAATATTACCGCCGATCTCTCCCCGCTTGCGCAAATTGCAACCCTGAAATTGGTAAGCTGCAACTCCGCCCAAAAGACTGACTTAAATAAAATCCTTGCTGGAAAAGAAGTAACAATAGAAGCGCACAACTAATACAAAGGCCGCTCAAGGAGCGGCCTTTATGATGTATGTATTCCTTCTACAAGAGAAGCTGCATAATAACGGTGTTTCCGTCCCGCGCAATTTCAACATACCCAAGTTCGCAGTACATATTGAATGTACCCCGGTAACGCTGCACATCCGCTTGCCCAACTACAGGCATGGCAAGCGCCACCTCAAGCCCGTCCCGCCGAAAGCCTTCCACTGCGGCCTTTAACAGGCTGCGCGCCACACCTTGATTGCGGTAAGCCGGGTCGATGACATAGCAGACAATGCATCCCGCCTTTTTCCCCTGCACATATGGCACCAAGCCTTCACGAAGCCTTACATATGCGCCAACATCATTGGCATTGCACCAACCAATACATTTTTCCCCATCGAAGGCAAGGTAACCCTTCATATTGCCATTGCTGATTTCTTGAAGCGCCTCCGCCCGGTTGACTTCCCCCGGTCTTTTTTCCCATTCCGCACCGGAGCAGCCGGTGTGGTAAAACCGGCAGTAGCAGGTTGCCCAATCCGGCGCATGGCAAAAATCCAACTGATCGAAATACGTCAGGAACGCTTCCGCAAGCGCTGGAGATAAAGGCTTGACCGTATACTGCAAAGTCGTTTCCCCCTCGTTTTTTTTATATTGTAAGAAAATGCGGGCGTTTTTGTCAAACGCCCGCAATAAGCTATTGTCTTTCATAGATAAGTGTCAGAAAGTGACCCAGCTGCGATTCATACTCCTCTTGCAGCACAAGCC
>JAEXTB010000302.1 GCA_023453725.1 Bacillota bacterium
GCGGTGCTGCCGGTACCCGCGGGCAATATTGCGCTCACCACGGATTCGTTTGTGGTGACGCCGCTGTTTTTTCCGGGTGGAGACATTGGGAAATTGGCGGTCTGCGGTACGGTCAACGATCTGCTGATGCGTGGGGCGACGCCCAAATACCTGACTGCTGGCTTTATATTGGAGGACGGGCTGGAGACAGAGACACTCAGGCGCGTCGCTCTTTCCATGCGGCAGGCGGCGGATGAAGCCGGGGTAAGCATTGTAGCCGGAGACACCAAGGTCATTGACGGCAAAGGCGGCCTCTATATCAATACGGCGGGCGTAGGGTTTGTACCAGAAGGCGTCGATATCAGCGTAAGCCATACCAAGCCCGGAGACGCCGTCATCATCAGTGGATATTTGGGCAACCATCACGCGTGCATCTTGTCTTCGCGCATGGGAATTGAAAACAGCATAAAAAGCGACTGCGCGCCGCTCAACGGCATGGTGCAGGCGCTGCTCACAGGTGGGGTGGAGGTACACTCTCTTAGGGATATTACGCGCGGCGGGCTTGCCTCGGTGCTCCATGAAATCGCTTTTGCATCAAAAGTGCAGATATCCTTGACAGGTACGCCGCTCGCGGACGCGCAGGTATCCGGCTTTTGCGATATCCTGGGGCTTGATCCGCTCTATATGGGCAACGAAGGAAAACTTGTGCTGACCGTTCCGGAACGCGAGGCAGCACGCGCGCTTTCCTTGATACAGGCTTCCCCCTATGGCATGGACGCGCAGGTTGTCGGTACTGTACTTACGGGCAGCCCGGTTGTAACGCAAAAGACGCGCGCGGGCGGGAACCGGATGATCGAGCCGCTGCTTGGTGAAGGCTTGCCGCGTATCTGCTGAAGGATACTTTGCCTCAAACAGAAAAGCGTGATATAATGTTACCGTTAACAATGCCGCGCAGTCTGGCGCGAGCATCACTTTGAACAATAAAGGGGGCAACAGCATGGATCCAAAGGTAGTAGTAAAAAAGGCGCTTGAGAATCAAATCGTTATCCCTGCGTTCAACATCCCGAATTTGAATATGACGGAGCCCATCATCCGCGCGGTGGTTGATGAAAACTCGGTCGCCATGATTCAGGTGGCGCGGCTGGAGTGGGAGAAGATGGAGGCGAAAAGCCTGCAGGCGGTGGCGGAGTCATATTTTAAATATGCAAATACCAACCACGTCATGCTGCACTTGGATCATGTTCCGGTTATCGATGAGGACATGCTTCGCGTGAACTTTACAGAGGTGATCCGTCAGGCGCTTGACGCGGGCTACCAGTCCGTCATGGTGGACGGTTCGCGCTTGTCCCTTGAAGAAAACATCCGGGCTACTTCAGAGGCCGCGGCAATCGCGCATGCAAGCAACGCGCCCATTGAGGCGGAGCTTGGCGCGGTCATGGGCCACGAGGGCGGGGAAATGCCGCCATATGAGGAGATATTCTCTAAAAAGCTTGGGTTTACCAAATTGGACGAACTCAGCCAATTTGTAAAACAGAGCGGGTGCGACTGGGTCTCGGTTGCGTGCGGCAACTTCCATGGTGCCATTGCTGAAAGCAACCGTTTTGCCAAGAAGCCGGAAGCACGTTTAGATGTACCGTATATCGCAGAACTGCAGAAAGCGGCGGGTATCCCGCTGGTGCTGCACGGCGGTTCCGGCGTCAAAAAGGAATTTGTGCTGGGCGGTGTTCGAAACGGCATTGCAAAAATCAATGTCGGCTCGGATCTTAGGCGCGCCTACCAGGTGGCCTTTGAAAAGAACAACAGCGTAACGGAAGCGCAGCAGGCGCTTTATGAAACAACCCGCTTGTTTATCCGCAACGAGTTGGAGATTGCAAATACCAAGAATATCATTGGCTGATTATTAATAAAGTATCGGAAAGGGCGCGAAAGCGCCCTTTTGTTATACCATGAGAACTTTTCAAAACCTAGCGTGTGCTCACCTTTATAAGCAATTGCAATGGAACTTTATTCCACTATATGCGTTTGAGGGGACTAACCAGGGTTAAATCTCTAGTAAGACGATAGGAATTCGTTGCGCCACAATGGCGAACAGATCAGAATTCCTGACCTATTAGAGAGGAGAGTTGTTATGATAGTAGCGCGAAAACACAAACTGCTTTCGCTGCTTACGGCTGTATTCCTGTTTGCGGCGCTTGCATTGCCTTCTGTAGGGTATGCACTTGCACCCAATGAGGTAACGGTTACTGTAAGCGCCGAAGAAACCGTGACGGCCGTGGCCGCAGAGACGGATGAGGACAATTTTGTAGACGGGACATACGTATCGGAGGATGAGGCAACCATTATCCCGGATGCGACCGGGAACGGGTATACCTACAATGGATCGGGCGAGAACTCTACGGACGTATCACTCGAAGGGGCAAATGAGGATCTTTCCATCGTTCAGAACGGCTCCACAGACAATACCATACCGAACAGCGCGGTAACTGGCGCGGACGGTTCCTATGACGACACCGCAATCAACAACAATGATATTTATCTTGACACCTACACCGGCGGGGGTGGTAGTTATTCCACCAATAACGGAGCGTTTTATGATGAAGAAGGCATCCCCCTTTCAAACGGGCTTCCTGATGACGAAAACTCCGTAACGCAGGACGGCTCCATGGTGGATGCAATTCTCTGGAGCAACGGCATTGAGGCCGATCCGGAGAAGGACTATCTCATTGTAGTAGGCGAAACCACAATTGAAGGCGACAAGACCGTCAAGGAAGTTTCCGTGACGGATGCCGAGGGCAATGTGCTTGAAGGCTATGAGGTGACGCTTGAAGCACAAGGCACTAGGACAGACCAGATATTTGATTCTGAAGGCGGTGTATCCATTTCCGGCAAGACCAATGTCGTACTGAGCATCGATATCACGGACAGCATGGGAGATGAGCTTGGGGACAGCGACGTCACCAAGTGGGAAGTGCTCAAACAGGCTGCCACGGAATTCATCGATATTCTATATGGCGTTGAGCGCGACGGCTCCGGCAATATCACCAATCTGTCTTCGCTCAATCAAAATGTAGACCTATCGCTGGTGGTTTATTCGGGCGGCAGAAACAACGTTGTAGCCCGCACCGTAACGGTATCCGGCTCCGGCAGCAACGTATTTACCAATGACAATGTAACGGAGCTTCTCAATTACTTTACAGGCTCCGCCTCACGCGGTGGTCTTACCGGCAGTACAGGCATGCTCAATAACCCCGGTACCAACGCACAGGCAGGCTATATGGAAACAGGGGAGCTTGTACAGGCGCTCATCGACAGCAGCGGCGGCTCCATCACGGGGGATAACATCCATGTGGTGTTTATGACGGATGGAGAAGCCAATACCTACTACAACAATCCTTCTGACACCACCACAAGTATTGCTTACAGCTCTAACAGCACCCAGATCACAAACGCCGGGAAACGGGCCTCCGAGGCGGCAATCGATCTATTGGAAAAGGGAGTGTCGCTGCATAACGTTGTCATCAACGACAGCAACACGGCCGCCAACAGTATCGCCACCTACATGGACCCCAACAAGTCCGGCGGGTATCTGAAAGGATTGCTTGATGATAACGATCCCGATGGTGAAATCAACTACGACAACTTCGATATCAATTACACTTGGGCCAGTACGCCCGAGCAGATTATTGAGACCTATAAGACCATTGCAAAACAGATTGTCAATGACGCGGTTGTGGCCGAGCAAGCACGCGTGATCGACGTCATCCCCGCGGGCTTTGACATCTATTTTGTCAACGGCAACACAGAACTCAAGGTGGTGGGGACGGACAGCGAAGGCAACACCATCATTGAATGGTACATTGGGGATCTCAAGAACGGCGTCAAAGAAAGCACCCGCTACTTCCTTGTGCCCAACAGCACGCTGGGCGGCGCGTACACATACGGCACAGCCTACACGAATGATTCCGCTGTCCTCTACGCCAAGCCCGTTGCTGCGGGTGGCGAAGAAGTAGCGATTGTACTCGACCGGCCTGCAATTGTACTGGATCCCTTTGCGGATAACGATGCAGTGACGGAAAACTACAACAACAGCTTCAACTTCAACCTGTTGAACGGAAGCAGCAGCGGGGCAAGCGGCGGTTCCACCTACAACCTGAAGGTGGACTCTATCGATACCAATAAGCTGCAGGCTGTGGGTACTACGGTATCCAACACCGCGGTGGTAAACGTCACCAACGCGATGATTGCAGGGGTATCTGCAAGCGTCACGACGGACGGCGCTGGCAACTGGGTGTTTGAAAACAGCCAGGTACGCGTTACAGTAAAACCTGACGGAACCGTCACATATGAACAGCTGGGCGCCTGGCCGCAGAGTTGGGGCAGCGCTGCAAACATTACGTTTGATTACAGCATCGGCTTTGCGGCGGATGGTAATGGCATCACGCTTATCGGAACGCCCGGAACAGCGGCTGCCAGCGCAAGCATTGCGCTCAACCAGCCTGTACCTCCCGGCGGGGATGATGGCGGCGATGACGACGACGGCGATATTCCCCTGGGCCCCGGCGGCGGAAGTATCCCGCTCTCCCCGGGCGCTATCCCGCTTGGCGCGCCCAACACCGGCGGTACGACAATGATCGTTCCTGCGGCCATACTCACCGCATCGCTCTTCCTATTTGTTGCAGCGCTGCTGCTGAGAAGAGTTTTGCAGAAGTAGCTTAGCAGCGCCCTTTGTGTAAGGGCAGCTCCGGTCTTGAAAACCAAAGATGCATACCCCCGTCCCGGGTTTCCGGGGCGGGGGTATTGTCATGCCGGGGGTTTTTTTATGCAGGCTCCGAAGCAGGTTGTGCGCTTTCGCAAAGGATGGTATCCTAATGGGCAGGCAAAGTGCATATGTGCGAATGCCGGCAGGAGAGGAGCATTGCGTTGCGGCGGTTGGTTCGGTTTTTGGTTCCGTTTAAAAAGCAGATGATATTAGGCCCCCTCTCTAAACTCACAGAGGCGGTGCTTGAGCTTTTTATCCCCCTGATGATGATGCACATCATAGACAACGGCGTGGCGAAAGGGGATACGGCCTATATCTGGCGGATGGGCGGCGGCATGCTTCTGGTGTCCATTGTAGGGTTTGGTTTTGCACTGTTATGCCAGTATTACGCTTCGCTTGCGGCGCAGGGGGTGGGGACAAACCTGCGCAATGCGGTGTTTCAGCACATCAACCGTCTTTCGTTTGCGGAACTCGACCGGTTTGGCACGCCTACGCTCATTAACCGTGTTACATCGGATGTCAACCAGCTGCAGTGGGCGGTCGCTATGCTCATCCGCCTTGTGCTCCGCTCGCCGTTTCTATGTATTGGCGGCTTTGTGATGGCCGTATGGATTGACGTAAAGCTTTCTCTGATCATACTCGCAATCATACTCGTGTTTGGCGCAATATTGTATGTTACCATGACGCGCTCTGTGCCATTATTTCGCGGCGTACAGCAAAAGCTGGATACGCTCTCCCGCATACTGCGTGAAAATCTTTCAGGTGTGCGGGTCATCCGCGCGTTTGCGCGGGTGCGGGGGGAGAACAATCGGTTTTCAGAAGCGGCGGATGCGCATGCGGCTGCGGCCGTTACGGTGAACCGCGTTTCTGCGCTGGTCAACCCGCTGACCTCGTTTATCATGAACGCGGGCATTCTTCTTCTGATCTATTTTGGCGCGTTACGTGTCAACAGCAATACGCTCACGACCGGTGAGGTGATTGCGCTCATCAATTATGTCATCGATATTTTGGCTTCCATGCTGGTGGTCGCAAATCTCGTATCTGTATTTACAAAGGCTGCGGCTTCGGCAGTGCGCGTGAACGAACTCTTCGATACACAGCCCTCCATTGTAGACGGAACGGGTGCTGCGCCCTCTTCTGCGGCGCCGGTGCTGCAATTTGATGGCGTCTCCTTCCGTTACGCGAATGCGGCTGCGGATGCGCTAGAAGGCCTCAGCTTTACGTTAAACAAAGGAGAAACACTGGGCGTAATCGGCGGAACGGGCGCAGGCAAAAGTACATTGGCAAATTTGATTTGCCGGTTTTACGATGTTACTGAGGGCCGTGTTTTTCTGTATGGAGAGGATGTAAAAAACTATAAACTCAATACGCTCCGGGAATACATCGGCGTGGTGCCGCAAAAATCCGTGATGTTTAGTGGGACGCTGCGTGAAAACCTGCGTTATGGCAATGCGGATGCATCCGATGAAGAATTGTGGGAGGCGCTGCGCATTGCGCAGGCAGACTTTGTACGCACTTTACAGGAAGGGCTGGATACCGCGGTGCTGCAGGGGGGCGTCAATTTCAGCGGCGGTCAGAAACAAAGACTTTGTATTGCCCGGGCGCTTGTAAGAAAGCCCGCGCTGTTGATTTTAGACGATTCTGCAAGCGCCTTAGACTATATGACAGAGGCGGCGTTAAGAAGAGAACTCAAAGCGCAAACAGATATGACGGTGGTGCAGATTACGC
>JAEXTB010000023.1 GCA_023453725.1 Bacillota bacterium
CCATCAAGAGGTATGATCAGGCGTTGGCAGCAGGGGATGCGGCAGCCGCTGAAACAGCGTTTTTGAAGGCTGTGAGCACCGTGGACAAAGCGGCAAGCAAAGGCGTCATCCATAAGAATGCCGCTAACCGCAAGAAGGCACAGCTCGCCCTCAAGCGCGCCGCCGCCAATTGACCGCCCGCTTTTGATACAAAATGAGAACAAGCCCGCTTCGCAGGCTTGTTTTTTGTTTGTGTGGAGTTAATGGATGATCTGCGCAGCATGTTTTTGAATACAGTCAAAGCTTTCCTGGCTGATGACGTGTTCAATCCGGCATGCGTCCGCGCGGGCGATGCTTTCCTCTACGCCGAGCGCCATCAGATAGGTGGAAAGCACCTTGTGCCGGTTGTATACACGCTCGGCAATCGTGCGGCCCTGCTCTGTAAGCGTAATGTGGCCGGCGCTGTCCATAAGAATGTATCCGTTTTCCCGCAGGCGTTTCATGGCATAGCTGATACTGGGCTTTTTAAAATGCATGTCGTTGACAATATCAATGGAGCGAACCTGTCCTCTTTGTTGGGAAAGCTTCAGTATCGATTCCAAGTAATTCTCTGCGGACTCCTGAATTTTCAAGAAAAGGCCTCCAATCCATAGGGTTTTCTTATTGTAACTTATCATAACACGCATTTTAGCGTATATCAAATCCAATAGGTAAAATCATACAGCCATCCTGCAAAAGACACCGAAGTTTCACAAAGCATAAACGAACAGCAAAACATGGATATTCCTCCGCAGCGGGAGTATGATGTACACATAAGCAATAATATGGGGGTGTCTCCATGAAACTGCTCATTCTGGGTGCGGGTGCATTGGGAAGCCTGATGGCAGATGAACTGCTGCGGGCCGGGCATGAGGTCACGCTTCTTGCCCGGGGAAAACGCTTTGAGGAGCTTCATCAGCATGGCCTCATTGTCCGTCACTATCTGCAATTGAGAACCTCCTGCACAAAGCCTGCGGTGGTTGACGCGCCGCTAAAAGATACTATATATGACGCCGCGTTTTGTGTGCTCCAGTACACCCAGCTGGACGCCGCCATGGAAACGCTCTGCAGAGTACATGCCGGGATTTATGTTCTTGTAGGCAACAACCCGGACCCCGAAGAAGCGAAAAGGCGCTTTCAGGAATGCGGTGGGGATGCAGAGCGGCTGTTGTTTGCGTTCCTTGGCGCAGGCGGCAGGCGGGAACGGGGAAAGGCCATTTGTGTGCACAGAAGGCGCATATCGCTCACGGCAGGCGCGCTTTCCGGCGGCGACATGCAAAAACAAACCTTGGAACAGGCGCTTTCGGGCAGCAGCATCACGCTGTATTGGGAAGCGGATATTGCAGCCTGGCTTATATACCACATTGCCATTGTGGCGCCTGCCTCATGGGCCATCTATTCCGTAAACGGCAACCTGCACGCGCTGGCTTCGGACAATGCCCTGCTGCAGACAATGATATTTGCGGTGCGCGAAGCAATGGAGGCGCTCAAACAAACGGGTGTGCGGCATGAAGCAACTGAGCGCGCATTGGCCGTGCCGGATCAAAAGCTGATGCGGCTGTTAAAGCTGCTGCTTTATACACCGCTTGGACGGCTGATGGCGGGGGACCATGCGATGTCCGCAAAAGGAGAGATGGCTGCGCTTGGGGCTGCGCTTGATAAGCGCATTGCGTACGCGCCGGAAGATGTGAACGTATCCAGTTACCTGAAGCTAAAACAGTTTGCGCCCGACGCGCAAACAACATAAACGCCAGGTATCAAAACGTCGGCGGAATAGTCCGCCGACGTTTTATGCATCTATAGGACCGCAGGATTAGAGCACCAGGGAAGGTGCGGAGTAAACGCGCTGTGCAAGCTCGGCATCGTACATATAGAGACCCTTTGCGTCGGAACCGAAGAGATCGTAGTGGCCGATGAGATCGTTGGCGTTCTGCTCTTCTTCACCCTGCTCCTTGATGAACCAATCCAAGAACTGCATGGTACGAAAATCCCGTACCTCGTAAGCAGCCTCATAGATGGTATTGATGGAAGCGGTGACAAATTGCTCATGCGCAAGCGCCGCAGTCAGCGGTTCCCGGAAATTGTCATAGGACTTGTCCGGCGCGTCAATCGCACCAAGCTTGACGGAGACGTTGTTGTTGAGCAGGTACTGCATAAACAGCAGTGCATGGTCGCGCTCCTCCTGCGCCTGGACTTTGAACCAGTTGCCGAACCCATCCAGATTGTGGTCATAATAGTAATTGGACATATCCAGGTACAAGTACGCGGAATAGAATTCCTTGACAATCTGCTCCATCAAAAGCTGTTTTACTTTTTCATTCATTATGGTCTGTTCCCTTCCTATTTATTGTGTACCATGCTTAGAAGTATTTCTGTATTAACATACCCGAAAAACGCAGGCTGAAAACGGTTGGGATATGGAAACTATTCGTTTGCGTCCTTCAGGCTCCTGAGGCTCCGTGGGATTTGCGCGTCGATATCGGCAATGGTAACGGTTTTGAGGTGTTCTGTGCAGCGGGCGTTGAGTTCACAGCGCAAAGTATCCATTACGTCCGCCATGCCGGAGGCGACGACGCATTTGACATCCTCCGTATCCGCCGTGCCATAGTTCGAGGAGATCAATTCAACATGCAGCGCCTCAAGCACCTGGGAAAGTGCAATGTCCTCTGCGGGCAGCACCATAAAGTAACCGCCCTCCGGCCCTTCCTTCGCGCCGACCAGCTTTGCAGCCTTGAGTTTTGCAAGCACCTTGCGTACGCGCGCGGGGTTGGTGCATACGCTTTTTGACAAAAGATCGCTGCAAATAATGGTTTGCTTACGGTGCAAAAGTACAAGCGCGTGGATGGCAATGCCGAATTCTCCCGTCATAGCGTGCTCCTTTCTCCGCGGGGGCTGAAAGCCTTAGATTCGAGCGTGGAGTGTATGGCGCCCGTAGGACATACGCGCCTGCAAACGCCGCAGCGGATGCATTCCGGGCTGTTGGGCGTAAGATAGGTGGAAACCCCCATGGGGCAAGATTTTTCACACGCCTTGCAGCGGATGCAGGCGGACGCGTCCACGCGGTAACGATAGAGCGCAATAGGGTTAAACAGCCCATAGATTGCGCCAAGCGGACATAAGTACCTGCAAAACGGACGGTAGACGGGGATGCACAGCGCCAAAATCAGCAGCATCAGCCCAACCTTCCAGGCAAACAACCTGCCTATTGCGGATTGCAGACTCTGGTTGGTCAGCACAAGCGGCAGCCCTGCAAACAGGGTGCCCGATGGGCAGATGTATTTACAGAACCACGGCTGTCCCTGGCCAATGATGTCTAAAGCGAGCATAGGTAAGAGTATCACGAAGGCCACGAGTATCACGTACTTGAGATAGCGAAGGGTTTTATCCCCCGGCAGGACGCGCAGTTTTTTGCCGAGCGGTAGTTTATAAAGCAGATCCTGCACAAACCCGAAAGGGCATAAAAAACCGCAGACTACCCGGCCCAAGACCGCTCCGAATGCAATCAGGAACCCGACTACGTAATAAGAAAAGCTGTAATCGCGGCTGCCTATTACCGCCTGCAAAGAACCGATGGGGCAGGAACCCAAAGCCCCCGGGCAGGAATAGCAATTGAGCCCGGGCACGCAGGCATATTTGAGCGTACCTTTATAAATGGTTCCCTTTAAATACCCGGCGGCGTAACCGTTTGTGACCGCCGCATAGGCAAGCTGGAACCAATGCCGCTTTCTGTTTTGACGTTTGATCTTCTTTGCGGTGTTATCCAATGCCGATACACTCCAAACAAACCGTGGTCGCTTTCCGGATCACGGTTTCCGCCTCGCCGCGAAAAATGCCCAATACGAGGAATGCCGCGGCGGTCAACAAGAGCACAACGGGGATGATACGGCGTCTAAGCATATTACTGTACCAATGCAAGGTAAGCGTCTATGGTTGCTTTCCAGTCTTCCTTGGTTTTGCCGCCTACAATGGGTTCGCCGACGATACCGCCGTTTTTATCGACAAATATCGTTTCGGGAATGTACTGCACCTGGTTGAGTTTGATATTGATGAGATCCGGCGAAGGCAGCAGGTGCGTATAAGCCGCGCCCGTTTGCGCCACGATATCCTCCGCTGCGGAAACGATGCCTTTGTCGTACCCGCCAAGACGGCTTACCGCATCCACCACAACGCCGACGATCTGGAAGCCTTTGTCCGCATATTCCGCAGAAAGCTCGCCCAAGTACGGCATTTCCTCAATACAGGGGCCGCAGAACGTGCCCCAGATGTTCACCATGGTGAGGTCCGCGTTCGCAAAGAGTTCCTGCGTATATTCCTCGCCATCTAGACCCGGCGCTGTAAACGTGCCAAAAGACGGACGTCCGGCAGCAGAAGAGTCGGCAGGCTCAGCCGAGGCGGCGGGCTCGTTAACCGCGGGGGCCTGTGTGGGCGCAACCGGTGCTGGTGACGGCGCTGCGGGGGATGGAGCGGCGCAGGCCGTAACCGTCAAAAGAAACAGCATCAGTAAGGCAAAAAGCGTACGGATTGGTTTCATTGGTACCTCCTAAATATGTAGATCAGCAACGGCGTAACTTATGGGCCTGTGACGATTTCGTACGGCCAGGTGTTGATGCCGCCAAAGTCGTAGATAAAATCATACCCCATTTCCAGAAGCTTCAGGGAAGCCTGATAGCTCCGGTTGCCGCTGCGGCAATAAATGAGGATCTTTGCGGATTTGTCCGGCAGTTCTTCGGGCGGCGTGTTCTCTATTGTTTCATTTGGTATGAGC
>JAEXTB010000026.1 GCA_023453725.1 Bacillota bacterium
CCGGGCGGGGCATATGCCCCGCCCGTTTTCCGTTCGGGTGATTGATCGGAGCTTTTTATAGCGCACCCGCTTTGCAATACGTTCTTTTCTTTACGGTTTATTAAGAATTTGGCCTTGACGCGTTCAGGGTTGCATGATATTGATAAGAGACAGATGAATTATGAATAAATGGTGAATAACGATGGAGTGCAGACTAGGCGAAATTGTACATGAAAATGAGGCGTACATCAATCCTTTGGCAACATCGTCTGACTTAGCAGCCCACAGGGATTACGAGGCAATCATACTGCGCCAAAATACCATACTAAGATCTATCAATAAAATCTATGAAGCGGCATTGTATTGCCAAAACGAGCAGGAGCTTGGCACGGCCTGTTTACAATTGGTTGAGGTTGAAACCGGGGCGGCGTTCGGGTTTATTTATGAAACAGGCAGGGAGGGTTGCCTGACCGTTCCAGTTGCGTTCAAGTCAAAGCTCCACGGATTTCAACATGCAGCCAATGAAAACGGATGCGGCCTGAACCTGAAAACTCTGTGCGATATGATAATAAAAGACGGCAAAAGTCTGCTGGTCAATTTTCCTATAAAAGAGGACGGAAGTCTTTCCGTATTCCCGGAAATCGCGGCATTCCTGGGAGTCCCCTTCGTTTGCGGTCATAAAGTGGCGGGCATCATAGCGGTTGCCGATCGTTTGGGGGGCTTCAGGGCGGAAGACGAGGAACTTCTAAAAGCGCTGGCTCCTACCATATTTGAAGTGCTTTTTAGGAAGCGTACCGAAAAAGCAATGCGGGAAAATGAATTGCTGATGCGAACCATTATGGAGAGCGCCTCGGATTTCATGTTTATCAAAGACAAGGACAGCAGGATCGTAATGGTCAACCATGCTTATGGCAAGGTTTTTGGTGTGGATATTAACAGCGTAATCGGCAAAAACGATTATGATCTGTATTCCGATCCTGAGATGGTAAGAAAAATTATTGAGAACGACCAGTATGTCATGCAGACCGGCGAGGTTTTGCTCTGTGAAGAATCCGCCATGACAATGGATGGGTATAAAACCTACTCTCTCTCAAAGGTGCCATGGCGGGACACCGATGGCAAAATACTGGGCATTCTGGGGGTTGCCCATGATATTACAAAACTAAAGCATACAGAGGCATCCTTGCAGGATATGGTTGCCTCTTTGCAATATAGTAAAAAGTATATTGGCATTTTGTATGAGACGACAGGTGCGTTGTTAAAGAGCGTTACGCCGCGCCGGGAGATCGCGCAATTATGCAGCAAGGTAATGGGGTTTCTTGATTGCCATGTATTCTTTAACTACTTATTGGACGAAAACGAAACAGTCATGCACCTGAACGCCTGCGAAGGCATTCCCCAAACATACCGGCGGCAAGTTGAACACCTGACTGTTGGGGCTATTGCTTTCGGGTGGCCGGTGCAGGGCGAAAGCGTGATAGAAGTGAATATTCAGGAGGCCGTAGACCCCAGAGCGGAACTGTTAAAGTCCTTTGGAATTCGGGCATATATTCGCTACCCACTCAGTTTAAATGACAAAACATTTGGCTCTCTTTCGTTTGGCACACGATCCCGGGATCGGTTTCGTGAGGACGAACGGATACTCCTGAAAACTTTGGCGGAAAGCATTTCTGTTGCCATCTCCAGAAAAGAGAATGAGGAAACGTTAATCAAACAGGCGGAAGAGCTAAAGCGCGCCGATAACAACAAGAACGAATTTTTCGCCGCAGTGTCACATGAATTGCGCAATCCGCTTGCTACAATCATGGCGGGAATATCTTTGTTGGATATTGCAGATGATGAGGGACTACAGAAGAAAGCAAAATCTATCATGAAGCGGCAAACAAAGCAATTGAGCAAGCTCGTCGAGGATTTACTGGATATTACCCGCATCACGCAGCAGAAAATTGAACTGAAAAAAGAGAGGCTGGAGTTGAATGGGCTGGTATTCGCAATTACCGATGATGTAAGAAATCTGTTTGAGGAAAAGAAGATACGCTTGGAGACATCCCTTCATGTCCAGCCGATTTATGTTTATGCCGATCCGGTTCGCCTGCATCAGATCATAGGGAATCTATTACACAACGCTTCCAAATTTACTGACCGGGGGGGTGTGGTGGAAGTTTCCGTTTCTCAGGAAACCAATTGGGCGATTATTACTGTAAAAGACAATGGAAAAGGCATAGACCCGGAGTTTTTGCCGATTGTATTCGAGCCGTTCAAACAAGCAGACAAATCCATGGACAGGCGATACGGCGGATTGGGGTTAGGATTATCGATTGTAAAAGGGATTGCGCAGGTGCATGGCGGCAGGGTAAAAGCATATAGCGGAGGCATTGGAAAAGGATCGGAATTTGTTATTTCCTTACCTGTTCACGATGAAATTTAGGTTAAGCCATATGGATGCGTACAGATTAAAAGTTCTTTTAGCAGATGACAATCTCGATTTTTTATATCTGCTTGGTGCAATCGTAAAGCAATTGGGTCATTCGTGCATTTCGGCTTGCGATGGGCCGACGGCAATCAAAAAAACCATGGAATGGAAACCGGATCTGATATTCTGCGATATTGGATTGCCGGGAATTGATGGGTTTATGGTGGCAAAAACAATCAAGCAAAACCCGGAAATGAAGAAAAGCTACGTTGTAGCCCTGACTGGATATGCGGGGGAGCATGCTGCGAGGCGCACCGCCGAATCAGGGTTTGACTTTTATCGTTCGAAGCCGGTAAGCATAGACGATATCAAGCAAATACTTGCAGTCGTTCAAACAAGCATGGCAACACCTGAACAGACTGATGAGGCACAGTCTGTTTAATGGTTACATGCTGTCAGGAAACGTATCTGCTTTATCAAGGTTTCCAACTCGATAGGTTTTTTAAAGTAGGTGCGGGCGCCAAGCGCCAAAGCCTCGCTCTTAATGACGGTGTTGCTGAGTGCTGATGTTACAACGATGATAGGCTGATTAGGCAGCGTATGGATTTTCCGAAGAACTTCAATGCCATCCATATCTGGCATCACAAGGTCCAATATGAGCACATCCGGCTTTTCTTGCTGTAACAGCTCAAACGTTTCAGCGCCGTTTCGGGCGACCCCTGAAATCTCCAGATCATCGCATAATGCAATATAATGTTTGATCAGGTTGGTTAAATCTTCGTTATCGTCAGCGATTAATACTCTTTGTTTCCGCAATGGTGGGCCCCTCTTCTTTGGCGCTGTTTGCTTATATTTCCGCAGGCGTGGAGCAAAGCGCAACACAAATATCATGTGAAAAAAAACTTTCGTTTCGTTTTAAAATCATTGTGATTCAAAATAATAATGTCCAAGCCGGAGCTTTCCGCACATGCGATCATGCCTTTGATACCGTCATTCTTGCCGTACCATACGGCGATCATGTGGGATGATTGTGCGATCATGTATTGGTTTCTTTCCTCAACGCAACCGGCATGGTACTGCTTCGCCATCGTAACAACAGCATTCGCCTGTGATAGTATCCGCCCATGCCTCTGTGAATAGGTTCGATCCAGACGATGGACTTTTTTTTGATACGGCAAAGCCACAATAAGCCGAATGTTCTTTTCCGGATAAGCATGTTTTATATCAAGCACCGATTCTGCAAACCAAATCTCCGGCCAGCTATCTACACCTGTAATGAATGTCGTGCATCCCTTATTAATCATCAACTCGATTTCTAGCGCAAGTTTCAGAATAAATTTAATACAGTCAGGATTCCCTTCGTCATATCCGTATAATAGACTTTGCGGCCCCTGTGCGGCAAAGCAGCAGACGGTATCCTTCATTCATTTCCCCCATCAATGTTTGGCGATGACAAATCTGCATTTTTATTACTTTTGAATGATGTGTTGACATGACTCCAAGCGCGTGATGCGTATAAATCCTGTGATATCGACAAAATAACACGACATCTTATCCCTTGTTGCTCAGATTCTACCATGATATTATACTATTATACAGATAAATCATAGCTTATTCTATTCGTGTTTATTCAAATCGTAATCAGAACGGGGAGCAGGAGTATCACATTGACGAAGTATACGATTTTACTTGTGGATGATAATCCGGAATATCAGAGCTCTGTGCGTGATTACCTTATTGTGCAGGAACAGATCTGCCAGGTGGATATCGCGGCGGATGGCTTTCAAGCCCTTGAAAAACTAAGGGTTTATAGATATGATATTATACTGATGGAACTGATCATGCCCAATATGGATGGGTTGAGCCTGCTTGAACACCTTAACCGGATGGGCGGGGAGAAGCCCGCTGTTATCATCGTCTCAGCTATCCGGAATGAAAGTATGATAAGCTATGCATTTACGCTCGGGGTAAGCCATTTCCTCATCAAGCCGATAGATCCGCAAACGCTTTACCGGCGGGTGTTACAAACGCTTGACGCACCTTTTGCTGAGCATAACCATGCAATTCGCCCCGCCTTGTCCAAGCAAACACTTAATGAAGAGGTCACATATATTTTGCTCACCGCGGGGATCCCGGCACACGTCAAAGGGTATCATTATCTGCGGGAAGGTATTTGCATGGCATTCTATAAGCCAAAACTGATTAACCAGTTGACTAAGGGCTTATATCCGGGCATTGCCAAGAAATTTTCAACATCACCAAGCAAGGTGGAACGGGATATCCGCCATGCAATCGAAGTTGCGTGGATGCGTGAAAAACTCGTAAACATCAATGAAATATTCGGCTGCAACATCTATACCAAGTACGAAAAGCCTACCAACGGCGGGCTGATTGGGCTGATTGCGGAGAGGCTGCTCATGAAGTACGGTTCTGAGAAAGGAATATCCCCGGAAAAAGCAAGGCATCAGGATTACCTGGCTGATTTGGCAAGGGAGAAAGATTATTACAAGGTGTTTGCCTGATTTAGAGCGAGAGCTTCATTCGCAAAAAGCACAAACAGCTTACGCTGCAAAAAAACCGCCGGGAATTTCGGCGGTTCTTTACTGGGTGGGGCAATGCGCTAGAAACGGAGCCGGTGAGTGGCGCTAGTCACTCCCTGGCATCATCATCGTCTCTTAGCCTTCCTACCGGCCTTGTCCAATCTCCGGCAAGATGTTTTACCCGCAGACTGGGTGCAAAAATTTCATTTGCTCTATTTGCAACGTATTTTTTCATGTATACTCTCCTTTTCGCTTTTGTTGTAATAATAGAAATTCCACGCACACGCAATGTTTATGCGCGTATTGGGGAGAAACCGTTGCGATTGATCCGCAGCGGCATTGCCTGTTTGTGGGACAAAATCCTGTTTTTGAAGGTGAAGTGCCGGGAACAAGGCTGGATATTAAAAAAATTAAAAATATTTTTATTATAAGCTGAAATCCATGTCCCAATTGCCCCCGCACAATGTGTACACGTAATAGAACCACGCAACCGCATGAAAGGCTGCATGCGGGTATTATTGGAAACTCCTCGTCAACCTCTCTATGACGGGGAGTTTTTCTTTTGGGTTTGCGTCCACGGTTTCAGTGCACATCGCCATACGAAATCATGCCATAGGCATCTTCATCAATTCTTAATTCATTCCCCTCTATAATCTTAATACCATTTTCCGGTACAATACCCATAAGGGGTGAATGCAGTGTACCGTATATTGATTTGCGATGATGATCGCGATATTGTAGCCGCGCTCAATATTTACCTGCGCGCGGAAGGGTATGAAACCATACTCGCGTACAATGGACGCGAGGCGCTGGAGGCTGTGGGAAAGAATGAAATTCATCTTGCGCTTCTTGATATTATGATGCCGGGCATGGACGGCATTGCGGCGACTGTGCAGATACGGGAAACAAGCAACATTCCCGTCATATTGCTCACAGCGAAAAGCGAGGACAGCGACAAGGTGCTGGGTCTTACCATTGGCGCAGACGATTACGTGACAAAACCGTTCAACCCCATGGAAGTGCTTGCGCGCGTCAAATCCCAGCTTCGGCGTTATACGCTATTGGGCGGCATGGAAGGAAAGGAAAGCTCCCGGCTTGTGTTGGGCGGCATTGTGCTTGACGATGCAGCAAAAACGGTAACGGCAGACGGCGAAGCGGTACCACTTACGCCCACCGAATACAGTATTCTGAAATTGTTTATGGAAAAGCCGGGGCATGTGTTTTCTTCGGCTGAGATTTACGCGGCAGTCTGGAAAGGCAGCGCCATCGGCATGGAAAACACGGTGGCGGTGCATATCCGGCACATCCGGGAGAAGCTTGAAATCAATCCGGCGGAACCAAGATATATCAAAGTCGTCTGGGGACATGGTTACAAGATGGAGAGGGGATTGTTATGAAAACAAAGCTGACGCACCGGTTTCCCGCGAAGGTAGCGGCCATATTTCTGTTTGTGGCCGTGGTGCTTTTTGCTTTTGCCTGCGCCGCCGGGCTGGCTTTGGCTCAGGCGCATGAAAACGGGGAGATCGTAATAGAGGATCCCTGGCTGCTGCAGGCAATGCCTCCGTGGAACGTACGGGTTGCGCTTCCCTGGCTGGGGATATTGGCGGCCATTTCAGCTGTTGTATTGTTTATATTCCTCATGTGCGCGGCCGGAAGGCGGGAAGGAAAGGAAGAAGCTGTCTGTTCCAGGCTTGACCGGGTCCCGTTCGATCTGCTGCTTGTCGCGGTTCTTTTTGCCTTTTTCGCCATGGGAAGCATTGTAGACGCCGCGACATGGTCCGGTGTCGGTAGTGTGTTATTGGCTGCAGGCATCATGATTGTCATAGGCACGCCGCTTTTATTGATGATGGCTATGACATTTGCCGCCCGTGTCAAAACAGGCACGTTCTGGCGCAACAACGTCATCGCGTTTGCCCTGCGCTTCATCTGGAAATGTTTGCGGTATCTTGGGCGCAGCGTGCGCACGGTATTTCAAAACCTGTCCGTTCTTTGGAAGATCATCGTATCCTACGTAACGTTTGGCATCGTGTGCATGGTGCTGTTTGCCGCAGGCATATCGCGGAGCGGGTTTGCGCTGTTCCTGTTCTTTGTAATCGTCATTGCCACACTTGGGGCGCTGTGCTTTGCGGGGCTGCAGCTGCAGCGCATCAAAAAAGGCGGAGAGGCGCTGGCCCAAGGGCGCATGGAGGAACGCATCGATACCTCTCAAATGGTGTTTGATATCAAGGCCCATGCGGAAAACCTCAACAGCATCGGGCTGGGCATCAGCCGCGCGGTGGAAGCGCGCATGAAGAGCGAGCGCATGAAAACGGATTTGATTACCAATGTATCGCACGATATTAAGACGCCGCTTACCTCCATTGTCAATTATGTGGACCTTCTGAAAAAAGAGGAACTTAGCAATGAAACCGCAAAGGAATATTTGGAGGTGCTCGCGCGGCAGGCGCAAAGGCTCAAAAAGCTGACCGAAGATATTGTGGAAGCATCCAAAGCCTCGAGCGGCGCGCTCAACGTTGTACTTGCCCCAACCGACGTCGCAGAGCTACTCAATCAAAGCGCCGCAGAATACAACGACAGACTTGCGCTTGCCGGATTGACGCCCGTTGTACAGGTTGCGGAAGGGCTTCCGCCGGTTCTTGCGGATGGAAGGCTTTTGTGGCGGGTGCTCGATAACCTTTTAAGCAATGCCTGCAAATATTCTCTGCCGGGCACACGCGTCTATTTGGAGGCGGGGTTAAAAGGGAATGCCGCTGTGCTGCGGATTAAGAGCATTTCAAAAGAGCCGGTCCCTGTTCCCGTGGAGGAACTGATGGAACGCTTTGCGCGGGGAGACGTATCACGATCTACTGAAGGAAGCGGATTGGGGTTATCCATTGCAAAAAGTCTGATGGAATTGCAAAACGGAGCGCTTCATTTATCTGCGGATGGCGATTTATTTCGTGCCGAACTTGTATTTCCGACAATATAATGGGGAACAATTGACTTTGGAGGCCAGATTTGTCCTCTGCTCATAAAAAAATTCCGATTTCTTCACGAATCGACAAAAATTTTTGTGCAGTTTCGGAGAGAATATGATATGCTTGATAAACGACCAGACAATAGCTGGCATAAAATGGAGGTACAATTCTTTGGCTGACAAAATACTTTCTTGTAGGGACTGCGGGGCAGAATTTTTATTTAGTGAAAACGAACAGGCCTTTTACAGAGAAAAGGGATTCACGAACGAACCACAGAGATGCCCGAATTGCAGAGCTGCAAGGAAGGATCAGCAGAGGGGCGGCAACAGAGGCGGATACGGCAACTCCGATCGTCAAATGTACCCCGCTGTCTGTGCACAGTGCGGAAGGGAAACGACTGTTCCGTTTCGTCCGTCTTCTGACAAACCGGTATATTGCAAAGATTGTTTCCAACCCAGGGAACGGTCAAGATCCAGGTATTAACGGTTATGCCTCCGCTTTGCGGGGGCTTTTTGATACACGCATATCTATATTTCCCGGCATAGGGGAAACAACTTCAGCGTAATGAAAAAATGCCCCGCAGGTATCTGCGGGGCTTGATTTCGTTATGGCAGCATGCCGGCGCTTTGCAAAGTTTCGCGTATGGTCTGCGGACAAGCCTGTTTTGCGTGCCGGTCAATCTGGGCGGCGGCACGCGCGTTTCGGCTTAGGGAAGCAGGTCCCCCGCTGCAGCCGCCCTCACATGCCATGCCTTCGATGAAATTTTCCTGCAGCACACCCTGCTGCGCTTTCACAAGCGCGGTACGGCATTCGGAAATGCCATTGCAGGATACGGCTTTTAATGTAAACGTCTCTTTTGGAATAGCAAGCTCGTCAAGCGCCTGATGAATGGCGGCGGCAAGCCCGCCGCTGCGCGCGAATACCCGCCCAAAGTAGGAGGCGCCTTCCATTGCTTCGCCGGTCAGCTGCTCGGGTGCAATGCCGCGCGCGCCAAACATGGCCTGCAGCTCTTCAAACGTAATGGCGCAGTCCACAAACTCGGCCGCTTTTGTATGCAGCGTTTCCGCTTTTTTTGCGATACATGGGCCAATGTATACTACCTTGCAGCCGGGATCTGTCTCCTTGAGCCGTTTTGCAATCTGCGCCATGGGGGAAAGCGTATGGGAAACATGCTCCGCCATCGCAGGATGGCTCATATCCACATAGCTGACAAACGCGGGGCAGCAGGAAGAGGTTAGAAACTTCTTTTCGGATAATTCCTGCGCCTCCAGGTAAGCGACGGCGTCTGCACCCAGCGCAGCTTCCACCACGCCGTAAAAGCCAAGCGCTTTGATGCCCGCAACAACCTGTTCCACCGTGATGTTCTGGTACTGGCTTGCAATGGAAGGGGCAACCACAGCATACACGCGGTAAGCTGTATCCCCGCTTGAACCATTTAACAGCGCGATCGCCTGCGTAAGAAAGGATTTGTCCATAATTGCGCCGAACGGGCATTGATTTACGCATGCCCCGCAGGAGGTGCACTTGGCGGTATTGATAATCGCCTTCTGCGTCTCCTGGTTGATTTTAATGGCCTTGGGCTTGCAGGCGATAACACAGGGGCGGTTGTTCTTCACAATTGCCGAATACGGGCACGCGGACAGGCAGCGCCCGCATTCCACGCACTTTGTCTTATCAATGTTGGCTCGATGGTTTGTAAACGTAATGGCGTCCTTAGGGCAGGAGCTCACGCAGCGGTGTGCAATGCACCCGCGGCAGGAGGCGGAAACCTGTATTCCGTCTACCGGGCATTCGTCACAGGCAATGGGCAGCACTTCCACCACGTTTGGGTTATCCTTGTTGCCGCCTAAAGCAAGCGCGACACGCTCGTTAATAATGGCGCGTTCCTTATAGATGCAGCACCGCAGCGTGGATTTCCCATCCGGGATGATCCGCTCGGCAATCTCCATGACCTTTCCGGTCTGCAGCGCTTCATCAAAGGCAAGCGAGGCGACCTCGCGCAGCACCTTGTATTTTAATTCCTGAACAAATGTATCAAATACCGGCATGTTGTAATCCTCCGTCTGTATTTTACAGCATGTCGGCTTAAATTCAAAGTAAAAATTATACCAAATTGCGTTAATCTATTATTTATCATAACAAAATATAATAGCGGACGCAGAACATGCTGCGCCCGCCTTTATTTAAACCTTATCGCTTTGCTTTTGCGCTTGGTTCAGCTCCCGTATCGAAGGGATGCTTCGGCAAACGAGTGCGGTCAAAACCACTCCAACGCCGGAAAGCAAGAACCAGCGCGTTACGCCGATGCTGTCCGCAAACGCGCCGCTCAATATTAGCCCCAGCGGCATGGCGAGGGAAATCACGCTGCCGGTGAGCGAGAATACCCGCCCTAAATACTCCGCCGGAATGCGCTGCTGGAACAGCGCCGTCTGGATGCCGCTGTAGAAGGGGACGGAAAGCCCCATCAGGGTGCAGCACACGACAAACACCACAAATCCCGTAGTGGGCAGCAGTCCGGAAGCGATGAGCGCTATTCCCATCAGCGCTATGGAACCGGCCATCCAGTTTACACGCCGCTTCACGCGCAGCGCGCCCAATGCCAGAGAGCCCAGCAACATACCCGCCGCATAGGCGATTTCAGTGGCCGAGACGTGGACGGGCGTACCGCCGAAGTAACGCATGCTCATTAACGGATACAGGGCATTAATCGGCATGTAGATGAGCATGTAAACAGCACCGACGAGGAGCAGCGCAAACAGTCCGGTCTGCTCGCGCAGGACAAGAAAGCCTGCCTTCATTTCCGAGAGCAGGTGGGTCTTTTGAGGCTCCGCCGTGAGTTTGGGGATGGCTACCCGTGCGACTGCAATTGAGGCAAGCAATGCCCCCGCAACGTCGAGCGCCATTAATGCCGTAAAGCTCCATGTGGCGTACAGCAATGCCGCAATCGCCGGGCTTATGATGTAACTGATGGATTGGAGCGCCTGGCTGTAGCCTGCGCAGCGCGTCAGCTCGCTTTCAGGCACCAGAAGTGGCGTTACCGCGCTTAAGGCCGGAGAATGGAATGCAGTGCCTATGCTGCGCAGTGTAAGCACGATTAGTATCAAATAGACGGGCGGCTCCATGTAATAAGCATAAACGGCAAGCAACGCGCTGCACAGGGCAATCAGCAGGTCCGCGCCGATCATAATGTGCTTGCGGTTATACCGGTCCACCCACACCCCAATGAACGGGCCAAGCAGCGCATACGGAAGAAAGCCTGCAAGGGAGGCGATGGAGAGAATCAGCGCAGAGTTCGTTTTCTGTGTCAGGTAGAAAATAAACGCCATCTGCACAATCGCACTGGTGATAAGCGAGACGGCCTGCCCGGCCCATATGGTAAAAAACGTTCGTTTCCAATTGGATGACTGTGTCATAGAGAGCTCCTTTCATTGTGCGAGCAAACAAAAAACAGGCCAAAGACTTGCCTTTGGCCTGCGTGCGCGCACAGAAAGCGGAGAAAAGGAGTGGCAAAACGCCACACCAATGCTCTGATGCATCCATGTTGATCCCGCAAAAAACAAGCAAGCCAAAAAGCCCAGTCAATGGGAGACGCGAGGCTTTTTCAAAGACTTTCTTATCTTAAGCGAATGGAAGCACACATGGATGCAAAAGACCTCCTTGGATGAAGTATCATCAGTGTATCATATCATAATGGGTGCGGGCAATAGAAAATGGCTTCCCGCCGCTGTAACTTAAATGCCATTTTTCATTATTCCGCATTTTATTTAATAATTCGAGCAAATAATTAATTTATTTATTCGGCGTACACGTAGTGGCGCAATCAATAAAAATAAATTCAGATATAGATAAGGAATTTTAGAAATATAATTAGCAGATTCATTGCTCTCTGAAAAACGCCCAAAACCGGCATCTGCCAGAAATTCAGTCCGAAATTCTCGGAATATTTCCTCTATTTTTCCCATAACCAAACTGGATTTTAAATAAATCGTATTTATTTTCATTCAATGCGGCATGCGCGAAATGCGGGAATAAATGCTTTGGAATAAATACTGTGAATTCTTAAAATTAATTTCTAATTGCCCAATCCATCCGCCGAAAAAGACGCGAAAATTTCGCTGGCAAACAGTTGCGTTTTCGTTACAATA
>JAEXTB010000038.1 GCA_023453725.1 Bacillota bacterium
GTTTTATCCTTAGCAACATAGATCGGGTGCACGGGCACCATGGTGTTCGGATCCATCAGCAGAAACTTTGTCTGTACATAGCCAAGCTTGCCTTTGGAGGTTTCCACCTTGCACCAGTCCGGGCCAACCTGCAGGATTTTTAAGGCAGCACCTGCGGAAAGTGTGACCACCGTCGTATCCTTGCTTGCGGAAAAGCCGGTGCGCACCGGGACATTGTCTGTCACAACAGTCGCGGCGACAATGGGAGGATCGGTCTTATAATCCAGGGGCTGCTGGTAGCTCGAATAGCTGACGATATCGCCTTTGAGGGCACTGCGCAGCGCTTCGTTCTTTTCGCGGTTCTTTACAATGGAACAGACCGTGCCCGGCGGGCAATTATAGAAGATCCATTGTGCAACGTGGGGCAGCACGCGCACGCAGCCATGGGAAAGGTTTTTCCCCAAGCCGTTATAAGCGCTCTTGGACATGGAGGTAATGGATTTGCTGTCATACATCACGGAGTGGATGTAGACGCCGCGCACAACCTGCGTCCAGTATTGCGCATACTGGCCAAAAGCGACAAAGTAGCCAAAACGTTCTTTCAAATGGCCCAATTTATAGGTGCCGGAGCCCGTGGGGTTTTCCTCATTCCCCGTGGTGCACAGGCTTTGGAGCACAATGCTATCATAAGCGCCGGTAGCGCCTTTTTCATACACGGTGATGATCTGGTTGACAAGATCGATGTCAATCTTGTACCGGTTGGGGTCGGTGTTGTCGTAATCCACCTTGCTGGTGTAGCCGGAAAGTACGCTGGCCTGGGCTTCTTTTGCGGGCAGCATTACGGCAAGCAGAAACAAAGCCGCGAGTACGCCCGACAAGAACCGTTTCATAATGGCAGTCCTCCTGAGGTAGTTTAGCCCGGAAAAACATGGGCGGCTTTCTTTACTCTAACAAGTATGGGCGGCAGGAGCAAGACCTTCGCGTCAATCTCTTACGGATTTACAAAATGTTCATTCCTGCGCGCGGATTGTGCTTGGCGGAATGAACCATGCGCAGCCCACATAGCATAAAAAGAAGCGATTCCCTTTCGTTTTAAATAAGAAAGCGGTCCATCTTTGTATAAGGTTGGGCCGATGGGAGGGCGGGCGCCCTTGCAAAAGCACATGAAAACGGGGGTGTTACTCATCTGCACGGCGGGCATCTATTTGTTTCTCCATTGTCTGTTCTCCGGGGGATGGGCGTTTCTTACAGCTGCCTATACCTATGAGCGCATGCAGCGCGAGCTTGAAACGCTGCAAAAAATGTACCCCGATACGCTACAGGTGGAGGTAATCGGCTATACGCATGAAAATCGGCCGATCTATGCTGCCCGTGCCGGCGATCCTGCAGCAGGACACCATGTACTCATTCAGGCCAGCATTCATGCACGCGAGCATATGACCTCACTGCTTGCCATGCGGCAGCTAAATCGCCTGCTTTGCCGCGGGGTTCCCAAAGACGTACTGGTGCATATCCTGCCCATGACCAACCCGGATGGCGTAACAATCAGTCAAAAGGGACAAGTGACGCCGGAACTTGGTGCAATCTATGAGCGGGACCGCTCGTTGGGTTATACCACGCAACCGATCCAGTCGTATTTGCGCACATGGAAAGCCAATGCGGCGGGGGTGGACCTCAACCGGAATTTTGACGCGCAGTGGCAGCGGATTGATACAAGGCCGGAGCCTTCGTTTTCCAACTACCGGGGGAGCATGCCTGAAAGCGAGCCGGAAACGCGCGCGCTTGTGGACTATGCCCGGCGGTATCCGTTTGAAGCTACACTCAGTTCCCACGCGACGGGGAGCGAGATTTATTATGACTTTGGCAACCATCCGTCTGTGAACGAAGCAGGCCTTCGGCTTGCCGTGGCTGTGGCGGCTAAGACCGGATACAAGCTTGTGCCGGATGACGATACCTCTTTTGGCGGGTTTAAGGATTGGGCAATTGAACGTTTGCATATCCCTTCGCTTACAGTAGAGGTGGGAAAGCATGCTACGCCCCTTCCGGCATATGAATTCTTTTCTGTTTGGAAGGAGAACAAAGACGTGCCGTTTGTCTTAATTGATTTCATAAAATAACAATACATTGTCAAAGATGTCGTGATACTGCTCGCAGTATATGTGGGTGTACGCCAAGAAGGCAAAAGAATAAGCGCGGGAACGATCTCGGAAAAGAAAACGAATTACAAAGCTCCGATTCGGCATGGATCGGGGATTTTTTGACGAAAAACGGCGAAAAACCGTGATGCCGGTTTGACAATTGTATAAAATGTACGTTAAGCTAAAAAAGAAGCAATACTACTCATATCTATTTTTTTATGAAAGGGGACCGGAAAATGAAAATTGCTTTATGCGGTTTAGGTAAGGCGGGTTTGCAGCTTGCCGGTCTTGTCACACAAAAGCCGGAGCATAAACTCACAATGGCGTTCTGCCGCGACGGCGGGAAAAAGGCAGGGAAAACCATATCGGACGTGTATCCGTATAAAGGCTTTGCAAGCCCGATATACGAGGTGAGCAACGCGGAAGAGGCGTTTAAAAAGGATAAGCCGGATGTACTGATTGATTTTTCAAACAAGGAAGCAACGCTCAAAATGCTGCCCGCGTGCGCCAAATACGGTGTCAAGATGGTGGTCTGTACAACGGATTTTTCGCCGGGCGATATTGCGCTGATGCGGCGGGCCGCGTCAGACACACCGGGATTTGGGCTTGTGCTTGCGCCCAATATTACATTGGGCATCAACGTCGTCATGAAACTGACGCGGGAGACGGCGGAATATTTGCCCCAGTTTGACTATGCCATTACCGAAAAGCACCATTCCCGCAAAACGGATGTCTCCGCTACCGCAAAGAAGATTGCGGACATGCTCAAGGGTATCCTCAAAAAGCCTGTTTCACTCAATTCCATCCGAGCGGGCGGCTATGTGGGCCTGCATGAGGTTATGGCGGTCGGTGAGTATGAGCGCATTACCATCATCCATGAATCGTTCTCCCGGCAGGCGTTCGCAAACGGCGCCCTGATTGCCGCGCAGTACTTAAAGGAGCGGCAGGGTTTTTTTGAAATGGAGGATGTCGTCACGCAGTATTTTAAGGCGTAACGTTATCAGGAAAAAAAGAACCGCTCCTGTGGAGCGGTTCTTTTTCGATCGTTTTGATTTTTAAAATGACTGTGCTACCTTTCTCCCGGAAGAAAGCGGGCACAGCACGCGGCAGCGGTTGCAGTTGCAGACGGAGAACCCCCGTGCGTTTTCTGTATAGGCGTAGGCCCTGCATAGCTTCTGGTCGACAGTTGTCCCATCCAGCGCATGCTGGGGGCAGGCGTTGAGGCAGACACTGCAATTGTCCCTGCAGGAGGTTTTTGCAAGCTGATCGGAAGAAAGTTCCGCATCCGTCAGGATCACGCCGATGTTGACCATATTGCCGAGTTTCGGGTGTATGAGC
>JAEXTB010000175.1 GCA_023453725.1 Bacillota bacterium
GTTGACACCCGACGCGGCCGTATATATTTCCTGCCGCTTTGGCGTGGAATACCGCACATTTCTTTGAGTACAGCACATAGGAAATCCTGCGCGTGGAACACTTCATGGCAGCAGCCGAAAGCCTTAATTTGTGGAAAGGCTCCATAAAGCGCCTTTACGCAGATGCTCATGGGGTTGGTGAGATTCAATACCCACGCGTCAGGACAGTAGCGCTTGATTTCCCGGGCAAAGCCTTCAAACAGCGGCACGGTGCGCATGGCGCGCAATATGCCGCCCGGTCCCGCCGTATCCCCCACGGATTGGTAGATGCCGAACGCTTCCGGCGCGTGGACGTCGCTTTCCATTTCCTCAAACGTGCCCGGCAATATGGAAATGATGACGAAGTCTGCGTTCTGGAGCGCGCCTTCGAGTGTTTCATACACGCTGTATTCCCACCGGCTGACGGTTTCCGGCAGGGCGTTGATGCGCTCCTGTATCATAGAGCGCGATCTCGCCAGTTAGCCCTTGCGTGAGCGCAAGGTCGTTCATGAAAATACGGGCCCATTGCTTGGAGCCGCCGCAGATGTATGCAATTTTGAATATTTTTCGTTTGCATTTTGTTTACCTCTGCACCCTTCTGGAACCATTGCCAGAAGCAAGCTTTTTGACTTCTTCCACCGTAACCATGTTGAAGTCCCCTTCTACGCTGTGTTTGAGGCAGCTTGCGGCGGTTGCAAACACAAGCGCTTCCTGCGGCCCCATGCCCGTGAGTTCCCCGAAAATAAGCCCCGCGCCGAAGCTGTCTCCTCCGCCCACGCGGTCCACAATATGCGGTGCGTATTTCCTGGAAAAGTAGTATTCACCGCCGGTATACAGCATGGCGGACCAGTTGTTATCGTTTGCGGAAATTGACTCCCGCAGCGTAATGGCAACCGTGCGAAATGCAAACCGCTCCGCAAGCTGCCGCGCCACATCCTTGTATCCCTCCTGGCTGACTTTACCCATGGAGCCATCCGTATCCGAAGCGCGGATATTGAATACATCCGCCGCGTCCTCTTCGTTTGCGATGCATACGTCCACATACTGCATCAAATCCGAAACCGGGCTTGGTGACTGCATCTCACGATTTTTAGATAACATTGATCACTATGACGGCGCAATCTGTCCCAACGATTATGTAGCCGTTCACCTGCTTACCCGCGCGAAGGAGCGCAACATACGCGTTCCGGAACGGCTGTTCGTGGCAGGCTCCGGCAATCTTGTCATCGGCTGCTGCACCACGCCCACGCTCACAACCTCAACCCTCAATTATTACGAGATGGGCGTGCAGACGGTCAACATCTGGAATCTTCTTGAGAAAAACCCCACTATTATTTCCGCCAACGTCTCCATCCCGTGCGAGATCATCTGCCGGGGCAGCACCGCTTATCTTCCCGTCTTGGAGGAAAAGGCGGCAGAGCGAGCGGACTACGGAAAGCGTCCGCCGCCGGAGGAATGCGACCCGGAATTTTCATGGCTTCCGGAAGCTGGAAAACTGCCTGCTTCAGTCTGATGCGCTTGACTATGCAATATTAAACGGCATCCTGCGCGGGGACAGCACGGAAGAACTTTCGAATAAACTGTTCGTATCCTCCGGCACCATCCAGTACCGGCTCAAAAAGCTTATGGCGCAATGGAGGCGGACTCCCGTAAAGAGTTTGTGCAAATTCTTAGTCCGTATCTTACGAACATGGAATACCTGCGCAATACGGAAATTCTGAATAGAGGCTGACCATCCTGGCGCAAAACATCCGGATGGAAATGACCGGTTCAAAACAAGGCTGTATTATCTCTGGCGCGAGCATGCGGAAGGATATGCAGAGCTGTTAAGGGGCCATATCGGGCGGCACCTACACGATCTCGGGGTGGGTATGCGGATTTAGTGTTCAATGAGGGGTTAGAAGCCGGAAAGCGGGTTTGCTTTCCGGCTTTTTGTTGCCCCACAAAACGCTCCAGCCGTTCGCTTTATGGTTTTATTGCGGATACAATATCTGTTACAATGACAGTAGCTGTACCATAGGAGCACAGCACCCTCTTGAGGAGTTCTGGGTATTGGAGGCTCATTTCTTTTGCAAACAGGCATAGTGTTTGACATACAGGAATTTTGCGTACATGACGGACCGGGACCGCGCGTGACCGTCTTTTTCAAAGGCTGTCCGCTTCGGTGCCGTTGGTGCCACAACCCGGAAGGGCTTTCCCCAAAGCACGAATTAATGCGAAGCGCCGCCTGTACCAAATGCGGCAGATGCTCAGAGGCCGAGGAGTTGCTTAGACAGGAAGCATACGAAAGCATTCCGTCGCTTTGTCCAAACGGTTTTTTAAAGGTGGCCGGAAAACGGTATACTTCAGGGGAGCTTTCTAATATGCTTTTGCCTTACCGGCAATCCCTTTCTCTTATGGGAGGCGGCATAACGCTTTCCGGCGGAGAATGTTTGCTGCAAAGCGAGTTTGCCTCGGAACTGCTAAAGAAGCTCTCCGGCATGCACCGCGCCATCGAGACCGCCGGTCACGTCCCAAAGGAAGACTTCTTACATGTACTTCCCCATGTGGAGCTTGTGCTGTTTGACATCAAACACATGGATACAGCCATTCACCGGCAATACACCGGTGTTGGAAACGAACTGATTTTAGAGAACCTGACGCTTTTAAAGCAATCCGGCGTGCCGTTTATTGCGCGCATCCCGCTCATTCCCGGCGTAAATGACAGTGAAGCGAACCTGGCGCGCACGGCGCAGTTCCTTATGGACACGCCATCGCTCATACGGGTGGAACTTCTCCCGTATAACGAAAACGCGGGCGCCAAGTACGGTATGCTCGGGAAGCACTTTTCATTTCATCCGGCAAATGATACGATGGATCGGACGGATGCCGTACTTCTCTTTAAACGGTACGGTATCGAGTGCATTGTACAATAAAACATATTTTATCAATAACCGGGAGGCAATTTCATGACGCAGCGGGTCCAAAGCCTGAAAGAATATATGTTTGAGAAACGGCACCATGCTTTTCGCCTTGCGCCCATCCCCGATGTACAGGCGCTTGCCCGTCAATTTCAATTACAAAATACGTCTCCGCTGCAGCGGGCAGTAGAGCGTTTTTCATGGGTGCTCCAGCAGGAACAGCCAGTACTTTTGCCCGGGCAAAAAATCGCATTCCTCAGAACGGTTCCCAAAATTCCCGAGGTGTTTACAGCCGAAGAATGGGCAGAAATCCGCAAAACGCATTTTGTGCATGAGCTTGGCCGCGTCTTTAACATCAACGGCGATTACGCACTACTGTTAAAGGAAGGCTTTGGTGGCAGGCGGCAGGCCGCGCAGGATCGATTGGAACAGGAATGCACGCCCGAGCAGCGCGAATTCCTGCTTGCGAGCATTGCCTGTATCGACGCAATCCTTGCTTTATGCAGCCGATATGCGGACGTGGCGGAAGCGGCGGGCGGCACGGAGCTTGCTGCGATACTGCACACCTCTGTTGTTACAGGCGCTAATACATACCGAGAAGCCCTGCAGATTGTCCGCATCATGAACTACGCGCTTTGGTGCGCCGGGCATTACCACAACACAATCGGCCGTTTTGACCAATATATGCTGCCCTACTACAGCGCGGATATTGCCCGGGGTATGACCCGGGAAGAAGCGCTTGAATGGACGGAAGAATTCTTCCTTTCTCTAAACCTTGACGCAGATCTTTACCCCGGCATGCAGCAGGGAGACAACGGTCAGAGTCTTGTATTAGGCGGCGTGGACCGGGCAGGCAATTCCGCCGTGAACGATCTGACGTATCTTGGGCTCGAAGCAAGCTTGGAGCTTAAGCTCATTGACCCGAAGATCAACCTGCGCGTGGACCGCAACACGTCCGCGGCGCTCTATGAGCTTGGCACCCGCCTCACCCGGGAGGGCCTTGGCTTCCCGCAATATACAAATGACGATATCGCAATCCCCGGCCTTGTCAACTGGGGATACGCGCCCGAGGATGCGCGGGAGTATTGTATGGCGGCCTGCTGGGAGCTGATTATCCCCGGCAAAGCAAACGATTTGAACAACATCGACGCTGTCTCCATGCCCGAAGTGGTACGGGATGTGACGCTTACGAGCTTAGAGAACAGCCCCAACTTTGACGCTTTCCTGGAGCATGTCTCCAATGAACTAAAGGACCGTTGCAGCGTGTTTCCCGAACGGCATAAAAACCTGTTCTTTGAACCGGCGCCGGTACATTCCATGCTGATGGACGGATGCCTGGAGGAAGCGCGGGATATTGGAGCGGGCGGTCTCTACAACAACTTTGGTATCCACGGCACCGGGCTTGCGACTGCGGCAGACAGCCTTGCCGCCATCCGCCATGTGGCATTTGAGACGCGGCAGGCTTCCGCCGCGGCGGTGGTGCGCGCGCTGATGGAGGACTTCCGCGGCAGCGAGGAAGTGCGCCGCCTGCTGCAGGATGCACCGAAAGTTGGCAACGATGACGCCGCTGCCGACGATATGCTCTGCTTCCTGACGGATGCGTTTGCAGATGCGCTTGCGGGGTTAAAAAACGACCGAGGCGGCATTTACCGCCCCGGCACGGGTTCCGCGATGTTCTATGTGACCCACGGGGAAGCGCTTGGCGCAACCGCGGACGGCAGGCACACCGGGGCGTGGCTTTCCGCCAACTATTCTCCGGCGCTCGATACCCGCTTAAAAGGCCCAATTTCCGTTATCCATTCGTTTTCCAAGCCCAACCTATTGCGCGTGGTTAACGGCGGGCCGCTTACCATTGAGCTTCATGATACCGTGTTCCACAACGAGGAGGGCATAGAAAAAGTCGCCCGTCTGGTGCAGCTTTTTATTCTGCGCGGCGGGCACCAGATACAGCTCAACACCGTGAACCGGGAACGCCTGCTTGACGCGCAGGCACACCCGGAGCGCCACCGCAACCTGATTGTACGCGTTTGGGGATGGAGCGGTTACTTTGTGGAACTGGACCGCGTGTATCAGGACCATATCATCCGCCGCGCGGCGTTTGAGGGCAAATAGCGCCAAAGGGGCAGTGCAACAGCACTGCCCCTTTGATATGCCCCTGTCAGAGCCTTATTTCACGTATGCTACTTCTTCACAACCGGCAGCCAGACCTCGCACCGATAATCGGGCGCTTGCTGGTCGCCTTCAAAATAAACTTCGATATCCGGCGCGTTTGCATATTCATAGCCGGAGTTAGGCAGCCATTCGCTGACAATCCGCTTTTGCAGCGTCTGTATGGCTGTAGGCATGGGGCCGATGCACTCAAATATCGCCCAGGTGCATTCGGGCACTATATAGTCCACAAACCCTTCCGGCGTCTCGCTTTGCGTGGCAACGGCAATGTAATAATCAAAATCCTTCCCGTTCATGCAGGTGCTTACGCCAAGCACGCCGTACGGCTCCCGGTTCATCAACGCGCAGAGCCTGGGGATTGCGCCGCTTTGCGCCGTCGTCTGCCAGAACAGCGGCACGTTTGCAAAGCTATCTTCAATACTCATGGCAAAGTGCTGCCTGACCCCCGCGATTTTAAACGCATCCTTCTTTTCAATCCGATAATTCATCTCAGCTTCTCCTTTGATCGTAATTTTGAAGCTGATGGGCGGATAAGCTTTCAATTTGACGCCTTGTGCCCGCGCGGCAGACGGCGCAATGCCGTGTACGCTTTGAAACGCGCGGTTGAACGCGGTGGGCGATTCATACCCATACTTAAGCGCAATATCAATGATCTTGCCGCTGCCGTTCTGCAAATCAAACGCGGCTCTCGTCATTTTTCGCCTGCGGATATACTCGGAAAGCGGGATATCCGCAATATAGGAGAACATCCGCTGAAAGTGAAACGGGCTGCAGCAGGCAATCTGTGCCACACGCTCAATATCAATGCCGTCCTCCAGATGCGCTTCCATATAGGTGACCGCCTTGTTCAAACAATCGAGCCATTCCATACCATCACCTCCTTACGATTCAAAAGTATATCGGCAGAAGAATCACAATGTCTCTCATTTCCTGCACGGATTTGAGAGGCAGATCCATCCATGTATGGTGTTTTTATTCTATCACAGCATTCGGCTTGTCAAAAGCAAAATAGTACTCCTTCAGGCTGTTTGCCCTCTGAAAGCCGTTGCGAACTAGCGTTTGCTCAATTCTGGGAAGCAGGCCGTTCGCGACGGTAGTAATCAACCGCCCGCCCGGTTTTATCAGATTGCATATATCTTCATAGAACGCTTCCAGTTTCTGAATTTTATCGGTTTCGCTTTCCACCACAATCAAATCGAATTGTTCCTGCCCAAAGTGTTTGTTGACTTCGTTTGGTGGGGCGACCCTGCACGTGTTGCAGACTGTTGCAAGGTCGGTAACATTGTATGTCGCTTGCGAAAGATAGCATAGCGTCACATCAAATAACCCTCTTGCGCGGTAGCCGTTTTTGATTTGCAACAGCGAAGCCCCGCACGATTGGCCGACGCCAAGTATGTTCACTTCGCCTTTTCGGCTATAGTCCGCAAGAGCGACAATCTCGTGATCGATCATTGTCGCTCCCCATGGATCTACGCCGAACTTCCTCATAAACAGCGCCCTGTTGCGTGCGGCCAGGTTGTTCTTTGCGTACTCCGCGCCAAACGTGATAGAGCCAAAGTGATGCACATATGTGTCCTTGGCGAGTATAAGTCTGTAGCCCTTGCGGCGGAGGGTAAAGCTGATAGCGTCGTCGTCATACGCGCCGGGGTTGAACTCCTCGTCAAAGCCGCCGATCTCTTTTTGAAGATCGGTACGGAACAGGCAGGTATAGGTAATGAGCCGCAGCCGTTCCTCCCACAGCGCGGGATTGCTTTTGTTATACAGCTGCGTGATTTGATCAAGCTCCTCCAACGAACCATAGGGCAGGCCAATGGTCTGGTGGTTGGAAGAAAAATTGCACACCGGTACAACCATGCCGATTTTCTCATCGGAGTCCGCGCAGGCAACCAAATTTTTCAGCCACCGCGGCGTCACAACGATATCGTTGCTCAAATTCAGCGTGTATTTCCCCTCCGCTATCCGAAACCCGCAGTTGATGGCTTTGTCCACGCCCACGTTTTCGGGGAAGCTGATCTTTTTCTCATTGGGAAGGGAATTGAAATACTCCTCTGTCCCGTCGCTGGAGCCGTTGTTAATGGTAATGAGTTCATACTCCACGTCCGACGTATGGCGGAACAAACTTTCCACGCATTTTTTTGTATACTGTAGCTGGTTGTAGGCCAGCAGCACCACGCTTGCAACCGGCTTATCTTTTTTGTCTTCGGGCATAGGGGTCCCTCTTCTTTCTCCAAAAACTCGGTTATGCGGGAAGGTTATCTTGGAAGCTCTGCCTCCAAACCTCCGTTTAGGGCCGTAGCGGCCCTAAAAACCCATTTAGGAAACGCCGCACGGCGTTTCCCAAGAAGGGATTCTTAAGGGACGTGTCCCTTAAGTGGGGTTTCAGGGGCAAAGCCCCTGAAATAAGGCCGACAACAGCTACACACCCGCAAAAAACGCGCGGATGGTGTCAGCCATATAACCCATCATCTCATCCGTTAGTCCCGGGTAAACGCCGATGAAGAAAGCGTTATGGAGCGTACTCTCCGCCTGCGTAAGGTCGCCCGCAATACGGTATTTGATATCCTTGTAGCCGGGGTGGTGCAGGATATTGCCGGAAAACAGCATCCGGGTTTCGATCTTGCAGCTTTCCAGATACATTACAAAGTCGTTCCGGGTAAACGGCGCATCCGCCCGCACGGTAAGCGGGAAGCAGAACCAGGAAGGATCCGACTTAGGCAAGGCCCTTGGCAGGATCAGATACCGTTCGTAGTCTTTTAGCACATCGTACAGCGTTTGAAAATGCGCTTTGCGCTTGGCGCTGAATGAAGGCAGCTTCTTTAATTGCTCCAGCCCCATGGCGCATTGAAGATCGAGCGGCTTGAGGTTATAACCGATGTTGCTGAACACGTATTTGTGGTCGTACCCGTCAGGCAGGTTCTCATATTTATGCGAAAACCTGCGTCCGCAAGCGCCTTGCGGGTTCGTCTCGCCCGTCTGGCAGTAGCAGGCGCGCCCCCAATCCCTTAGAGAGAGCGCCTGGCGGTAGAGCTGGGTATTGTTGGTCAATACCGCGCCGCCCTCCCCCATTGTCATATGGTGCGCCGCATAAAAGCTGCAGGTGGAAAGATCTCCAAACGTACCGCACAGGCGGCCGTCGTACCTAGAATCGAGCGCGTCACAAATATCCTCCACCACATAGAGGTCGTGCTCCTTTGCAAACGTCATGATGGCGTCGATTTCCGCAGGGTTTCCAACAGCGTGCGCAAACATGATGGCGCGCGTTTTCTTGGAAAGCGCTGTTTCCAAAAGCTTTGCGTCAATGTTGTACGTGCCCTCCTCCACATCCACAAACACGGGTATGAGGCCGTTCTGCAATATGGGATTGAGCGTTGTGGGAAATGTCAGCGCGGTTGTAATCACTTCATCCCCGGGGACAAGCGGCCTTGGGATGTTCCTGGAGCACAGCGCGCTCATTGCCAGTAGGTTTGCGGAGGAGCCGGAATTTGTCACAAGTGCGTGCCGCATGCCCATATATTCCTGGAATGCGGTTGTAAACGCCTGCCCTTCTTTTCCCAGGGTCAGGTGGAAGTCCAGCGCGCTTTTGATGATGGCCTGCATTTCTTTTTCATCGTAGACGCGCCCAGCATAGTGGATTTTTGTTTTACCGGGTATAAATTCCTGTCTGCTTTCCCGCAGGAGGTAGAGTTCCTCTACTTTTTGCATGATTTCCTGCTGAAGCTGCTGTTCACGTTCCATACGCTCACCCCCTTGCGTCCGCCATCAGGCGGACGAGCGTATCGGACACGAATGCGACGTCCTCCTG
>JAEXTB010000184.1 GCA_023453725.1 Bacillota bacterium
GTTCAAGTTCCTCAAGACCGTTTCCGTGCAGTAACCAAATTTACGCGTAGGCGGGAGGCGTCTCGTCCTCCCGCCTCTTTTTTAGTACGACGTTTATATTCTAAATTGCCCGATCCTATTTGGGAGGCTACGCTTCTATGAGCATGACAACCTTCTTGCAGCACTGCCTGACGGGGATCTCGCTGGGCGGCGCTTATGCGCTCATTGCCATCGGCTATACGATGGTGTACGGTATCCTGCGCTTAATCAACTTTGCCCACGGCGAAATTTTCATGATTGCAGGGTATTTCATGATATTCTGCATGTCCAGCATGCCATGGCAGCTGGCAATCCCCGTAGTAATACTCATTACCATACTGCTGGGCGTCGGGATTGAGCGCGTGGCGTACAAGCCTTTGCGCACGGCACCCCGCATGTCTATCATGATCTCCGCCATCGGCGTTTCCTACCTGCTGCAAAATCTGGCGACGTATCTGTTTACCGCCATTCCGAGAGGATATCCTGAAATCCCGCTGTTAAAGCGCATATTCCAGATCGGGGACGTCTCCGCGAGCCTTGTGACATTCCTCACACCCGTGCTTACGGTGGTGCTTGTTGTTCTGTTGATGTTGCTCATCAACCACACCAAAGTTGGCATGGCCATGCGCGCTGTCAGCAAGGATTTTGAAACCTCCAAGCTGATGGGGATCAAAATCAACTCCGTCATCAGCATGACGTTCATCATTGGCTCCGCGCTTGCGGCGATCGGCTCCGTGCTGTATTTTACGGACCGCATGTCGGTCACACCGTTCTCGGGCACGCTGCCGGGGCTAAAATGCTTCGTAGCGGCGGTGTTCGGCGGGATTGGCTCCATCCCCGGTGCGGTGGTGGGCGGCTTCTTAATTGGCATCAGCGAGACGGTGCTTGTCGCTTTGGGGTACTCCACATTCAGCGACGCGTTCACGTTCCTGCTACTCATCCTCATGCTGCTCTTAAAACCCACCGGACTCTTCGGTGAGAAAAGTACGGATAAGGTGTGACGCATATGAAACAATCAACAAAACGCATCTGTTCGCTTTCGGTAGTGGCCGTGCTGCTGGTTCTCTTGTATATACTTGAGGCAAATAAATTCCAGAACGGCATGCTCTATACGCTGCTCCAAAAAAGCGTCATTCTCTCCGTGGTGGCGGTTTCCATGAACCTGTTAAATGGGTTTACGGGGCTGTTCTCGCTGGGGCAGGCGGGCTTTATGTCCATCGGCGCGTATATTACGGCGCTCCTTATCATCCCGGTGGAGAATCTCAATGGTGTCTATTATGCGGGCGGCATGAGCCCCGCGATATTCGCCTTCCGCACGGCGATGGACGCGGGCCCGGCATGGCTCACGGCCCTCTATCCCTTCCTTGCACTCATACTCGGCGGCCTTGGAGCGGGGCTGTTTGCGGCGCTCATCGGCTATCCTGTGCTGCGGTTAAAGAGCGATTATCTCGCCATCGCCACCCTCGGGTTTTCTGAAATCATCCGCGCCATCGTGTCGAGCCCACAGATGGATAAGATTACGAACGGCTCGTACGGGCTTAACAAAATTCCGGATTTCCCGGAGATGTTCTTTGGGCTTGTGCCTTCCATGATCACGCCGTTTGTAATTGCGGCAGTCTGCATCATGCTGATGGTGCTGCTCATCAATTCCTCCTACGGCCGCGCGTTTAAGGCCATACGTGAGGATGAAGTGGCGGCGGAGGCCATGGGTGTGAACCTGTTTAAACACAAGCAGATGGCGTTTGTCATCAGCTCCTTCTTTACTGGTGTAGGCGGGGGTCTGTTGGCAATGTTCATGCGCTCGATTGAGGCGAAGACGTTCTCTATCGCGCTTACCTACGACATCCTGCTTATCATCGTCATCGGCGGCATCGGCAGTGTGACGGGCAGCATATTGGGCTCGTTCCTTGTTACCATCGGCAAAGAGGGCCTGCTGCGCTTCTTTGACGAGCCGCTTGTGATTGGCGGATGGGAAGTTCCCTTGTTCCGCCCCGGCTTCCGTATGGTCATATTCTCCATCCTGCTGATGCTTGTGGTATTGTTCTACCGCAGGGGCATCATGGGAACGAAAGAGTTTTCCTGGGATGCGGTGGCACGGTTCCCGGCCTGGGTCAAACGAAAATTCGGCGGAAAACGCCCGGCGGGGGGTGGCGCAAAATGAGCGGACACGTATTGGAACTTCGCGACGTCACCATGCAGTTTGGCGGCGTCGTCGCGGTGGATAATCTTTCACTCGTGGTGGATGAAGGGGAGATCGTAGCGCTTATCGGCCCCAACGGCGCAGGCAAGACAACGGCGTTTAATGTGATCACCAGCGTATACGCGCCCACCAACGGCGAAGTGCGCTTCCATGGAAACGTGATTGGCGCAAACTTCCCGCGCGGCAAAATGCGGAGGATGTATGCCGGATTAAACCGCGGCAAGTATACCGCCGCGGTCTCAAAAACACCGGATCAGATTACAAAGCTCGGCATTGCGCGCACATTCCAGAACATCCGATTGTTCAAAAACCTAACGGTACTGGAAAACGTGCTCATTGCAAAGCATATGAACAGCAAAGCAGGCCTGTTTTCCGCCGTGTTCCGTTTTAACCGCAAGGAAGAACAGGAAATGCGTGAAGAAGCGCTGAAGCTTTTGAAAATTGTCGGCCTCGATCATGCAAAGGACGAAATCGCTTCCTCCCTGCCGTATGGCAAGCAGCGGCATTTGGAAATTGCACGCGCGCTTGCAACCGAGCCAAAGCTATTGCTGCTTGACGAACCTGCGGCCGGCATGAACCCGCAGGAAACCGACGAATTGACCGCATTTATCAGAAGGATCAAGGACGAGTTTCATTTGACTGTGTTCATGATCGAACACCATATGAATTTGGTGATGGAGATTTCCGACCGCATCTATGTCATTGACTTTGGCAAACAGATTGCCGAAGGCACGCCCAAAGAGGTGCAGGACAATCCCACCGTTATCGCCGCGTATTTGGGGGTGGAAAAAGAATGAGCCTGTTAACTGTACAGGACCTGAAGGTCAGCTATGGCGGTATTGAAGCGCTCAAGGGGATCTCTTTCCATGTGGACGCGGGTGAGATTGTAACCCTCATCGGCGCAAACGGCGCGGGAAAGTCGACAACATTGCGGACCATCGCGGGGCTGGTGCCCGCAAGCGCAGGCAGCATTGCGTATGACGGACAGACTGTTACCGGCATGGATACGCAGAAGATCGTGGAACGTGGCGTGGTACTCGTCCCCGAAGGACGGCGCGTGTTCGCAAACCTGACGGTACTGGAGAACCTCCGCATCGGCGCATACCTGCGCAAGGACGATGCGGGCGTGATGCAGGATATCGAGCATGTGTATTCGCTCTTTCCCCGCTTAAAGGAACGGCATTGGCAGATGGCGGGCACGCTTTCGGGCGGCGAACAGCAGATGCTTGCTGTAGGACGCGCCTTGATGGCAAAGCCTAGGCTTATCATGATGGATGAACCTTCGCTCGGCCTGGCGCCGCTGATTGTTAAGGATATCTTTGATATCATACAGCGCATCAATGCCGATGGTGTGACGGTACTGCTTATTGAGCAGAACGCGAACGCGGCGCTTCGCATTGCGCACCGCGGCTATGTGCTTGAAACCGGACATATTACCCTGACGGGAACCGGTACGGAGCTTCTTGAAAACGAAGAGGTCAAGCAGGCGTACTTGGGCAAAAGCAGCAAGTAACATAATTGTGGTGATCATGGTTAGACTAAACTCCGGCGGATATCGCCGGAATTCGGTTATCGACAAACTCCTTTTCGGGGGCCTTGCCCCCGAACCCCCACCCAAGGGACACATCTCTTGGGAATCCCTACGTCAAAAACGTCCTATTAGGGCGTTTCCGGGAATGGGTTCTTAGGGCCGTTATGGCCCTGGGCGGGAGTTTGAGGGCAGAGCCCTCAAGCGTATTCTTTGTTGATAGTCATACTCCGGCAAGTATCGCCGGAGTATTTTGTTTATATGGGAGCTGTGGCATGGATAACATTTATACGGATCTTGCGCGGGAAGCGCGGGAGATTAACCCCAGCATACAGGGGGTCGCCGAACAGGATGAAAAGCGGGACGATATTGAGATTTCCCGTATCGAGGTGCAGACGGGAGAGGCGGCGCGCGCGTTGGGGAAACCCATCGGGCGCTATATCACAATTGAGGCTCCAGCGCTTTCGCAGCGCGATACGGAGGTGTTTTACAAAGTATCCCGCATTGTGGCGGAAGAACTTGTGCGCCTGCTGCCGGATAACAGCACCACCGGCAGCATACTCGTAGTGGGCTTGGGCAACCGGTTTATTACGCCGGACGCGCTTGGCCCCCGTGTAGTGGAAAAAACGTTTGTCACCCGCCATATTACGCAGCACCTGCCGGATATCATCGGCGAACCCATGCGCTCCGTTGCTGCAGTCGCCCCCGGGGTACTGGGCACAACGGGGGTAGAGACGGTGGAAATGCTGCGGGGCCTGGTGGAGCGTGTGAAACCCACCGCAGTCATCGCGATTGACGCGCTTGCATCAAGACGGGCGGCGCGCATCAGCACGGCGATCCAGATTACGGATACCGGCATACAGCCCGGGTCGGGCGTTGGCAACGACGGAAGGCTTGGGCTCACACAGGAATCTCTGGGGGTACCTGTTGTTGCAATGGGCGTGCCTACGGTGGTACTTGCTTCCACCATATCCCAGGATACCATAAGCCTCATTGCGGAGGAGACAAACCTGCGCGGCGAGGAGGAACGTATGAAACAGCTCGCGGAGCAGGTCATCAGCGAGCATTTTGGCCCCATGATCGTCACGCCTAAGGAGATCGATACCATTGTGAGCGATATGGCTGGCATTCTGTCCGATGGCGTCAACCTGGCGCTCCATCAGCCGTACTACGATCAGGTGAAGGAACTGCTGGCGTAACTATGAACGATTTGTGAAATACTGCCCTGCGGAATTGGGGGAGCAGATATTCTCCCAAGATTTCGCGGGCCTTCTTTTTAGGCACTCATATTGTGAGGCAGCATCCGCTTTTTATTGGCATGTACGCAACGCATACCCGTTCATGCTGACGCATACGTTTTTACATGGACAGGATGTGGACAAAACGCGTCGGCAAGAAAAAAGCGAGCCCGCAGAAACGGCGGCTGAAGGGGGAGATCACCTTTTCCGCCGTACGTTTGCGCCTGTTTGCCGCTGCCGCCGTAATTTTAAGTATGCTGGGGCTTACACTGCTAAGTTCCGGTTCCTCCAACAGGAGGCTTATGATGATGTCCGTACCCATGGTATACGCCGCCGAACCGGAAGCGCCGCAAACCCCTGAACCCGTAATCTCCATTTCTCGTGTGGACATCATGCCTGATGTTGGAGAGGAGATGCGTATTGAAGTGCTTTCGCCCAAGGCACAGCCTTCCGTTGAGTTGGGCGGCCCGGAGCCGCGCATTCTTATTTATCACACGCATACGACGGAAGCTTATACGCAAACCGCCGCTAACCGTTATGAAGAGAGCGGCGAGTGGCGCACGTTTAACGAAGAAAAGAACATTGTGGCCGTAGGAGAGCTCCTTGCAAAAACGCTGCGGGAGGAGTACGGGTGCAACGTCATACACGATACAACCAACCACGAGCCGCCAAAGCTTGCCACTTCCTATTCGCGCTCTGAAGTCACCATGAAAAAATACAAGGAGATGTACCCTTCTCTTACCATGTTTATTGACGTGCACCGCGATGCGGGCGGCGAGCCCATGGTGACTGAAATTGACGGCAAACGCGTGGCGCGGCTGATGTTCGTAGTGGGAACCGGGGAAGGCGCGACAGGCACCGGTTTTAAAGAAATGCCGGATTTTGAAAGCAATTACGCCCTTGCACTAGCCGTGACCAACAAGCTTGCGGAAATCGACGAAGGGCTGCCGCGCAATGTCCGCGTCAAGGTCAGCCGGTATAACCAGCATATCTCCAACC
>JAEXTB010000154.1 GCA_023453725.1 Bacillota bacterium
ACGCAGTACAATGCCATAGTCGGTTTCCTGTGTACCATCGTACTTGGAAACAGCCGTTTTGTCAGTCTGACTTCGTTTGGTGTCGGCGCTCCATTCCAGCCGGGAAAGCCTGCCCGCCGCAAGAGGGCTGTACGGCGTGCGTGCGACGTTCTGCTCCTTGCAGATCGGGATCAACTCGCGCTCATCCTCGCGGTAAAGAAGATTGTAGTGATTCTGCATGGAGACGAACGGCGTCCAACCGTTGTCCCTGGCAGCAAGCTGCATGTTGTAAAATTGATAGCCGTACATGGCGGAAGCGCCGAGCGCCCGCACCTTGCCTGCCTTAACAAGGCTGTCGAGCACCTCCATGGTTTCTTCCACCGGGGTATCGTAATCGAAACGGTGAATGATATAGAGATCCAGATACTCTGTTCCGAGCCGTTTGAGCGTGCCGTCGATTTCACGCAGGATCGCTTTTTTTGAAAGATGGCCGTCGTTGAAATAGACCTTAGAGGCCAGCACCACCTTGTTGCGGGCGATATTGTTTTTGATGGCACGGCCCAGATACTCCTCACTGGTTCCCGCCGAATAGATATTGGCGGTATCGAAGAAATTGATGCCCAGATCCAGCGCATGCTTGATGATCGCTTCGCTTTCCTCCGGGTTCAGCGTCCAAGCGTGCATTTTGCTCGCGGGGTCGCCGAAGCTCATGCAGCCCACGCAGAAACGCGAGACCTGAAGCTCCGAATTTCCAAGTTGCGTATATTCCATGTTGCACTCTCCTTACCGCTATTTTTTCTATTCCTGAAGTAAGCCTATCACTTAGAGTTGACTCCAAGTCAATAGGTTTTTTGATAAATTAATATACAAAGAAGCACCTCATCTCTGAGATGCTTAATCCTGAAGACGTTTTTTCAGAAAGCGCAAGCTGTTTTCGGGTATTATGACTTCGCCCTAAACGAGAGGTTTATTATGATATGCAGGGCATCTTTTAAACTTATCCGCACACCGTTCTTCGTAGTATTTCTCCGAAACCTGCGTGCGCGTTCCCTGTCCGTACAGCCCCGGGCTGCAGCTTCTATCGCACCAATAACCTAAACTCCCCGCGTGCCTGCTGTAAGGGCAGATTTTGGTTTTAGTACTGTAGTGCGGACATGTTTTGAACTTACTAAAACAATACTCCAAAAGTTGTTCCTCCGCCAAACTGCTGTCTGCACGGAGACAGCGCCCGGTGGTGACAGAAGTAGGTTCATAAAACTGGCATACCTTTCTAAATAGGCCCTTATATGTCGCCTCCTGAAATGGATTTATACAGTTATAGCGCATTTTATCAGCTTTATGTAATGCTGTGACATTGAGCATCTGAATGATGAAATACCAGTAATACATTTTGGGGCATAGAAAAGCTCCCGTGAGCCTTTGCTTGCCATCAATGCTATCCGTGTGCATCCATTTATACAACAAACTTGAATATTTATAGAAAACTTATAAGTATTAGAGAGTCAATTATTCTTTAATATCGTGTTCAGATTCTTTGTTCATTCCCATGGTGTACTTCTATGCGTTCGGAATTTTCTATATTATAACAGTATTTATTTTACAATTCATTTATAAAACTGGCAAGTGCCCTACCTCAATACGGAACCGCCATTTACCCGTTATACCTGAGTGCTATCCAACGCCATTCTGTCGCTACAGATCGGTGGGAGCTTCGACTTCCCTACCCTCGATATAAAAATACATATTGACATAAATTTATCAAAGTGGTATCTTGACATTGTCAGATAATTAACGATTGTATCTGACCCAACCCGGCAAGCATAAGGGGAGCTGCAACGCATCCGTAGTACGCGCACGGTGACCCTTGCTATATATTTCATTTTAAAAAAGGAGCATGGAGTATGGAAAAGCTCAAGGAGCAAAAGGATCAGAAGCCGGACATCAACGGCATGATCGATGCGCTGGTGAAAAAGGCTGATGCTGCGCTTGCGGCGTACATGGAGCTTGATCAGCAGCAGGTTGATACCATTGTACACGCCATGACGCTTGCAGGCCTTGACAACCACCTCACTTTAGCAAAGCTTGCCTATGAGGAAACCGGCCGCGGCGTGGTGGAAGACAAAGTCATCAAAAACATGTTCGCAACCGAATACATCTACCACAGCATCAAGAATGAAAAGACCGTGGGCGTCGTAGCGGAAAATGAGCTGGAAGGTTATGTGGAAGTGGCGGAACCCGTCGGTGTGATCGCAGGCGTTACCCCTGTAACAAACCCTACCTCCACCACGATGTTTAAATGTCTGATTTCCGCAAAGACGCGCAACCCCATCATATTCGCATTCCACCCCTCCGCACAAAAGTGCTCAAGCGAAGCCGCGCGCATTGTACGCGACGCCGCGATAAAGCACGGTGCGCCCAAGGATTGCATCCAGTGGGTGGAAGTACCCTCCATTGAGGCAACCAACGCTTTAATGAACCACCCGGGCGTAGCGCTGATACTCGCAACCGGCGGTTCTGCCATGGTGCGCTCTGCATACAGCGCCGGAAAGCCCGCGCTTGGCGTAGGCCCCGGCAACGTGCCCTGCTACGTCAACAAAAATGTGGATGTGGAACGCGCCTGCAACGACCTCATCCTCTCCAAGACATTTGACAACGGCATGATCTGCGCTTCCGAACAGGCTGTGATTGTGGACCGCGAAATCTCCGCGCAATTTGAAGCGACCATGAAAAACAACGCCTGCTACTTCCTCAATGAGGAAGAGACGGATAAGGTGACAAAGTACGTCATCAACGTAGAAAAGCTGGCGGTCAATCCGGCAGTCGTCGGCAAACCCGCAGCATGGATTGCGGAGCAGGCGGGCGTAAAGGTCCCCGCCGATACCAAAATGCTGCTTGCAAAACTCCCCCACCCCTCCCGTGAATTCCCGCTTTCTCTTGAAAAACTCTCCCCCGTGCTTGCTTACTTTGTTGTTGAGGACGATAAGCAGGGCTTTGAATACGCGCAAAAGATGCTGGAGCTTGGCGGCCTTGGCCATTCCGCCGTCATCCACTCCAATGACGAAGCGCTGTGCAAAGCCTACGGCGAAGCCATGAAGGTCGGCCGCGTCATTGCAAACTCCCCTTCTTCGCATGGCGCAATCGGCGACCTGTACAACACCAATACGCCGTCGCTCACGCTTGGATGCGGATCGTTTGGGCGCAACTCCACGACCTCCAACGTGTCCTCCGTCAACCTCATCAACAAAAAACGCATCGCGCAGAGGAAAGTGAATATGCAATGGTTTAAAATTCCCCCCAAGATTTATTTTGAGGAGAACTCCGTGCAATATCTGGAGCACATGCCGAACATCAGCCGCGCGTTCATCGTAACCGACCCCATGATGGTACAGTTGGGCTATGTGGATAAAGTGCTCTACTACCTACGCAAACGCCAGATTTACTGCCACAGCGAAATCTTCTCCGAAGTGGAGCCCGATCCTTCCGTAGATACCATTATGCGCGGCGTGAAGGCCATGAACGTATTCCAGCCGGACGTCATCATCGCTTTAGGCGGCGGTTCCGCAATTGACGCAGCAAAGGGCATGTGGCTGTTCTATGAATATCCGGATACATCCTTTGACGGCCTCAGGCTGCGGTTCCTGGACATCAGAAAACGCGCCTTCCACTTCCCCAACCTCGGCAAGAAGACACAGATGGTGGCCATCCCCACCACTTCCGGCACGGGTTCGGAAGTCACCTCCTTCTCCGTCATTACGGATAAGGCAAACGGCAACGTCAAGTACCCGCTGGCGGATTACGAGCTTACCCCTGACGTCGCGATCATTGATCCGCAGTTTGTGCGCACGCTTCCGAAGACTATCGTCGCAGATACCGGGATGGACGTACTGACCCACGCGATCGAGGCGTATGTTTCCATACTCGCTTCCGATTATACGAACGGCCTTGCCATCAAGGCCATCGAGCTGGTGTTCAAGTACCTATACCGTTCCTACAGCGACCCGAACGATACCGTAGCGCGTGAAAAGATGCACAACGCTTCCTGCATCGCGGGTATGGCGTTCACCAACGCGTTTTTAGGCATCAACCACTCTTTGGCGCACAAGCTTGGCGGCGAGTTCCATATCCCGCACGGCCGCGCAAACGCGGTGCTGCTGCCGCACGTCATCGCCTACAACGCGCAGAAGCCCACCAAGTTTGCTGCCTTCCCCAAGTACGGCAAGTTTGTGGCGGATTACCGCTATGCGCAAATTGCGCGGTACTTAGGCTTCCCCGGTGCAACGGAAGCGGAACAGATCCAAAGCCTTATCAATGAGATCAAACATTTGATGCAGCTGATGAACATGCCGCTTTCCATCAAGGCGTGCGGTATCGAAGAAGCCGCCTTCTTCTCCAAGGTGCCCGCCCTTGCGGAGCGCGCGTTTGAAGACCAGTGCACGACCGCAAACCCCCGCTACCCGCTGATTGCCGAGCTTGCGGACATCTACAAAAAAGCGTACTACGGGGAATAAAGGAAATAGAAAAAGCGTGCTCCACAGCGGGGCACGCTTTTTTTTCATACAGACCGTTTATAGAAACAGCTTTAAGAGTACAAGCAATATTACGCCCGGTACGCCGAATATGCCTGTCACAAGCGCGTTGACGGCGTTGAGCGGCAACGTAAACGCAAACAACGCGCCGCCGATCTGGTTGATGATCGTGAGCACAATAAACCCGATGATGCTGCTGAAAATGAGCTTGCCAATCCATTTGAGCGGCACAACAAGCACCATGGCCAGCACATAGAGCACAACAAGCCCCGCCGCAAACGCCAACAATATTCCTACGACATCCATATCCTCACTCCATCGATATGCTTTCGTCCAAGCATATGCATAGGCGGGGCAGGCTATGCCGCAGGCCCCGCCGTCTTAACGCTCAGTTTTATGGTCTGCATTGCGCAGCAGATAAATATAGCGTTTCTTTGCCGCCTCCATATCATAAACGGCATAGTCCACCAATTCCGGGTCCGAAACGCTTTCAAAATAGGCTGTGGCCTTTTTCCAATCCTCCAGCGCGTGCTGCACCTGCTCGCGATAAGCACGGTCTTCACGCCGCACGGTCTGTGCGCTGGGGCGAGCTGGCATCTCCATGATCAGCTCCGCCCCTTCTTCCTCTTCGGCGCGGAAAAGCCAATCCTGCAGCCGTTGCGTCAGTTTCTTTTTGCCGGGCGCGGGCGCGGGAACCGGACCATCTTCCGGCATAAACGATTTTTCCTCGTTCGGTTCATTGAACTCAAGCGGGTCGTAATGGTTCCATATCTTTCTCATGGGAATTCCTCCTTGTGTAGGGTTGCTTACACAAGTATTCCCAAAAAGATAGGTGTCATAACCCCAAATAAAGTGTCTTGCCGTAAATTACCGTACACCCTGCGGCAATGCCGCAGAGATTTCCCGTGCCCATAGGTCTGTGCGCTCTTTCGCGGCTTCCTCTGTCAGCGGTTCACCCGTCGTCAGGGCGAATACGCGTTTGAGCGTACCCCCACGCTTTTCGATATGCTGCCTAAGCCGTGATACGAGCTTTTCAGGTGCATCCGTCGCGGGATCCGCCTTTGTGACAAATGCAAATACCGTCTTGCCCTTACAATCAAGTTTCCTGAGCAGTGTGTTGATTGCGGGCGGGGTTGTCCCAGCCCATACCGGCATACCGATAATAAGAACATCCGCCTCTGCGGTTTTGGGCAACGCCTGCAATGCCGATCCCAAATGGAATACCGACTGCATGCCGCCAGCGAAATAATCTTTCTCGGGTCTTTTACGCTTTTCTTTGAGCAGAATGAGCTTAGCAGACAGCACACTGGAAAGCGCCCTTGCGCAGGCAGCCGTATTGCCGGTACTGGAATATGCGAGGATGATGGCGTTCATTCGGTTCCCTCCTGTAAAGATGATGCGGTCGCCGCGGGTTCTGCCTGAAACAGTTTTCCATCCTTAAGATACCAACGTGCCCATTGTTCCTGAGAAAGAGAGGAGGCGGTGGCCTGTGCTCCGTTGCCGTAGGAAAGTATGCCGTCTTCCATCAAAAGCATAACGCTTTCCCCGTCCCAATCGACCCAGGCGTTATACCCCGTTTCCGTTTGCAGGATCGCCCCGCTGCGAACAATCCCTTCTTGTTCCCATTTGGCAGTAAGCGCGTTGCCCTTTAGGCTGCCTCTGATGCTCCCCCGGGCGATGCCCCACTTTGTAATCGCGCAGGTGAATGTGCAGCCGTCTAAGGTCTTTTCTACGCTTCCCGTACCTTCCATCCCGCCAAACAGCATGCCGTTCCATGTCCGTTTGTCGTTCGGGTCCTGCAAAAGGCTTGCCTGTGCGCTAAATAGCTGCTGCAGACGCTGGATGTGCTGCTCTGCAGCAAGTGCTTCGTCCACAGCGGCGCTATCATTCTTCGATAACGCCTCAAGCGTTTCTCCATAAGGCTGATACACTGCATAAAATCCATCCAAAAACACCTTGAGCGGATTTTCTTCTTCCGGTACAGGCGTTTCTTCCGGCTCCTCGGCTTCTTCCGGCTCCAAAACAGGGGCAGGCGCAGTTTGTGGGATAAATGACGCACAGCCGCAGCACAGAAGGGCTGCGGCAAGCATACCGGCAAGCAGCATTTTATGAACAGCGCGCGTGCTTTTACGTTTTACGCATGTTTGCAGCATAAGCGGCTAACGGACTTGGCCGTTCCCCCGTACAATGTATTTGACGCTTGTCAACTCATCCAACCCCATGGGGCCACGCGCATGCAGCTTTTGCGTGCTGATGCCGATTTCCGCCCCAAACCCGAATTCTTCGCCATCCGTAAAGCGCGTAGACGCGTTGACATAGACAGCGGCGGCGTCCACTTCGTTTAAAAATCGCTCCGCACTCAAATAATCGTTGGTGATGATGCATTCGCTGTGCCGGGTACCATACCAGTTGATGTGCGCAATCGCCTCATCCAGCGTATCCACCACTTTGAGCGCCAGAATATAATCGTCATATTCCGTCGCCCAGTCTTCCTCCGTCGCTTCTTTGATACCGGGAAGTATTGCGCAGGAGCGCGGGCAACCCCTTAGTTCCACGTTGCTTTCCAGTATGGGCGCGACGATGGCGGATAGATTTTTCTCCGCCATTTCTTTTTGCACCAGCAGCGTTTCCATGGAATTGCACACCGCCGGGCGGGAGACCTTGGCATTATAAGCGATATTGCGCGCCATCTCCACATCCGCCGTATCATCAATATAGGTATGGCAGTTTCCCAAGCCCGTTTCAATAACGGGCACCGTCGCGTTTTCCACAACCGAGCGGATGAGCGTAGCGCCGCCGCGCGGAATGAGCACGTCAAGATAGCCGTTTAAGCGCATCATCTGTGTGGCTGTTTCTCGTGACGTATCCCGCACCAACTGAATGCAACCTTCGGGCAGCCCTGCCGCGTAGGCAGCAAGCGCAATGACGTCCGTCACAGCGGAATTGGAATGTATGGCTTCGGACCCGCCGCGCAGCAGCACGGCGTTGCCAGACTTGACACATAATCCGACCGCGTCAGAAGTCACGTTGGGGCGCGCCTCATAGATAATGCCGATGACACCGAGCGGTACGCGCCGTTTGCCGATGGCAAGACCGTTGGGGCGCTTTATGACAT
>JAEXTB010000250.1 GCA_023453725.1 Bacillota bacterium
GTCCTGCATCATGGCCTCCATGGTGTAAGTGGCGTAAGCGCCCGCAAACTTTTCTTTTTCGCTTTTGCGGCCGGTGACGACCGGTATCGCAAGCACGTTTTCGGCAAACTCACGGTAGACTTCGAGCATGCGCATGGTTTCTTGCTGCGCTTCGTCAAAGGTTGCGTGGGCGGTATGGCCTTCCTGCCACAGGAATTCGCTGGTACGAAGGAACGGGCGTGTGCTTTTTTCCCAACGGACGACGTTGCACCATTGGTTCATAAGCACAGGCAGGTCACGGTAGGATTGAATCCATCTCGAATACATGGAACCAATGATGGTTTCGCTGGTGGGGCGGACAAAGAGACGTTCTGCAAGCTTTTCGCCGCCCGCGTGGGTGACCCACGCAACTTCGGGCGCAAAGCCTTCTACATGCTCTTTTTCCTTATTGAGCAGGCTTTCGGGAATAAGCAGCGGGAAATAGGCGTTGACATGCCCGGTTTCCTTAAACCGTCCGTCCATCTGCTGCTGGATGAGTTCCCACACGCCATAGCCGTATGGCTTGATGACCATACAGCCCTTGACATCGGAATAATCCACCATATCGGTCTTTAACACAACATCGGTATACCACTGCGGAAAATCTTCATCCCGCCGCGCAATGTGTTTTACAAATTCCTGCTCGTTGTTCTTCGCCATTGAGTTCCTGCTCCTTCAACTGTATCTCTGTAGCAAAAAAGCCACTGTATCTTTTTACGGACAATGCCGCGTCATTCGCGGATGATTTCATCCAACAGGCTGTCTAAATCCACGTCCTCGGGCTCCTGGTTCTTTCCTTTTGCAGGGGTGAATCCGCCGCTTTTCGCCATAACCTCTTCCACCGTCCAGATGCGTTCTTCCGGCTCGTCCTCAGCCTTTAGGGCGGATTGCGCCTCAGCAGGCTGCGGCTTTTCTTCCGGGAACGCAGGCTCTACCGGCTCTTCTGTTTCTTCCGGTTCTTCTTTTACCGGAATCTCACGGCCCTGAAGCTGATAAATACCGTGCATCAGTTCCTGCGGGGTTTGGTAGGATTCCGGGAGTTTTCCTGCGTGCGTCTGTATGAGGGCGGAAAGGCCACGGCCTTCTTCCAGAATTTCGGGCGTATTATCGGTGAGCGCTTCCATTGAACGCGCAAAGCCCTCGGCCTGTGCCTTTGCCTGGCGGGCAGTCTCCAAAAGCGAAGCGTTGAGCGCCTGCAGCCGGGTTTCAAAATCCTGTACGGAAGCCTCCGTCTGCGCAAGCCTGCGGGAAGATTCTGCCTGCGCCGCTTCAACTATATTCGCAGCGCGCGCCGTCGCTTCCTGCACAAGCGCATCAGCTTGCGCCTCCGCCTGAGACTTATAGGCGTTCGCCTCGTCAACGGTCTTTTTCGCCTGGGCCTCGCCTTCTGCAATACGTTTAGAAGCACTTGCCTGCGCATCGGTAAGCGCCTGCACAATGGCGCGCTCCTGCGCCCGGTATCCGTCCATCTGCTTTGTGAGGTCCTGTACCTGTGCCTGCAGGTCGGCTACTTGCTGCTCCAGCTCACGTTTTCTGTTCATCCCTACACCCTCCGTTTCATACTGAACCGCTGTTATAACTCCATGCGCGCCTGTATGGCCGCGTTTGATTCACACGGGGGCAGCTTGTACCCCATATGCGCGTAGGCGGAGGGCAGCACCACCCTGCCGCGCGGCGTACGCGCAAGGAACCCAAGCTGAATCAAATAAGGCTCGTAGACGTCCTCTATTGTAGTGGAGTCCTCGCCTGTGGCAGCGGCAATGGTATCCAATCCCACTGGCCGGCCGTTGAATTTATCAATCATGGTATCGAGCATGCGCCTGTCCACCGGGTCAAGCCCAAGCTCGTCAATGCCCAGCATGTTAAGCCCCTGCTGCGCCATATTTAGCGTAATGACGCCGTTTCCGCGAACCTGCGCAAAATCCCGTACCCGCTTCAAGAGCCTGTTTGCAATGCGCGGTGTGCCGCGCGCGCGGGAGGCGATTTCAATCGCGCCTTCCTCATCCATATCAATATTGAGGATGTGGGCGCTGCGCGAAATGATATCGCACAAATCCTCTGTACGGTAAAGCTGCAGCTGCTCTTTGATGCCAAACCTGTCCCGCAGCGGCGAAGTCAGCATGCCCATACGCGTTGTTGCGCCGACCAAGGTAAAGCGCGGAAGGTCAAGCCGGATGCTTCTTGCGCTTGGCCCTTTTCCAATAATAATATCCAGCGCAAAGTCTTCCATCGCCGGGTAAAGCACTTCTTCCACCGTCGCGTTGAGGCGGTGAATTTCATCAATAAAGAGCACGTCCCCCGCCGCAAGGTTCGTTAAAAGCGCCGCAAGATCTCCCGCATGGGAAATGGCAGGCCCGGAGGTTACGCGGAGGTTTCCGCCCATCTCGTTTGCGATAATTGCCGCAAGCGTCGTCTTGCCAAGCCCCGGCGGCCCGTATAAAAGAGCATGGTCCAGGGGTTCCCCCCTGTCGCGCGCAGCCTGAATGTAGATGCGCATATGCTCCTTGACTTCGCCCTGCCCAATATACTCATTTAAGAACCTTGGCCGCAGGCTATATTCGGTTTGCATATCCTCTTCGCGCAGCGAAGAGGAAAGCAGGCGGTCTTCCACAGTTCATCCCTCCGGCGGCAAAAGCCGCGCATTATCTATTTCGGTATTTTTCAGCTTTTCGCAAGCCTTCTGAGCGCCTGCGTAATCATTTCTTCTATACTGTCCGCTTCGCTTACCGCCGCAACTGCGCGCGAGGCCGAAGCGCCGTCATACCCAAGGCTCATCAAAGCCGCTACCGCTTCCGCGCGAAGGTCGGAAGACTGTACTGCACTTTCAGGCAGCCCCGCGCCCGTCATTTCCTCCACGCCGACTTTTTCTTTTAATTCCAGCAGCACGCGCTGCGCCGTTTTTTTGCCCATTCCGGGTACGCGCGCAAACGCCGCCGCGTTATCCGTTACAATGGCCGCCGCCACATCCGAAGGCGTCAATACGGATAATATGGAAAGCGCAAGCTTTGGCCCTACGCGCGTCACACCCAGGAGCCTCCGGAACATGGCGCGCTCTGCGTCCTCATGAAAGCCGTAGAGCGCCATAATATCTTCCGCCAGATGCAGGTGCGTATAGAGCTTGGCCTTATCCCCAGCATGGAGGACGCCCAGCGTTTTCGTGCTGCAAAACAGCTCATACCCCACGCCCGCGGCCTCTAAAACCGCGCGGTCTGTCAGGAGTTCCACGACCTCGCCACGGATATGTGCGTACATGCTTCCTCCCTAACGCCCAAAGGGCGCAATTGTCATTTAATCAGGAACTCCCGTGCCGCGGGTCCCATGGTGTTTGCGTGGCAAATGGCCACCGCGAGCGCATCTGCCGCATCGTCAGGCTTGGGCGTTACTTTGAGTGAAAGCAGCGCACGCACCATATGCTGCACCTGCTTTTTGTCTGCATGGCCGTTGCCCGTTACCGCAAGCTTAATTTGCATGGGCGTGTACTCATACAGCGGCAGCCCGCTCTGCTGTGCGGCGAGTATGGCAACTCCCCGCCCTGCACCCACCTGAATGGCGGTGGTGACATTGCGGTAGAAGAACAGTTCTTCAAACGCCACTTCATCCGGCGCAAACTTTGAAACAAGCTGGCGCGTTCCCAGATACAGGCGCTCCAGCCGTTCGGCAAAGGGCATTTCCTTAGGCGTTTCAATGACCCCGCAATCGATCGCGCAAAGCGTCATTCCCCTTTTTTCCACCACGCCGTAACCCAATATCGCATAGCCGGGGTCGATGCCCAATACCACCAAAAGCCTTCGCCTCATTCGTATATTCGTTCTATTTTATTGTAACATGAAGCGGGGGGCGCGTAAATGACGCTTCTGTTAAAAATGCCCCGGGGCACCAGTGCTCTAAATTTATCCACGCTTTGATTGTGCCTTTTAAACAAAGCTGTTATAATAGCAAAAAGTATCCCAAATGGAGAGGCAAAAAAAGACTATGCAACATATGTCCACCAAAAAGCTGGTCATGTACGCGCTGTTTATCGGCCTGATTTTTTTATTGGGCCTTACTCCGCTGGGCCTTATCCCCTTGGGATTTATCAATGTCACCGTATTGTGCATTCCAACCATTGTTGGAACATTGGTGCTGGGTGTTAAAGCCGGGTTGCTGTTTGGCTTCTTCTTTGGGGCAGCCAGCTTCATGAGCGTATCGGGGCTTTCCATGGTGCCGCCAAGCCTGCTTGCCGGCGCGCTGCTTGCAGAAAATCCGCTGTTTGTAGTACTCATGTGCTTTGTGCCGCGCTTGCTTGTTCCGGTTACGACCCATTTTGTTTACCGGCTGATGAACCGCAACAGACAAAACAATTTCAGCGTTGTTCCTGCGGCGGTTGCGGGTTCGTTGACCAATACAGTGTTTTATTTGGGCCTGATGCTGCTGTTTTATACGCTGTCCTGTCTTGATTCCACGCCGGTA
>JAEXTB010000253.1 GCA_023453725.1 Bacillota bacterium
CCAATCCGGCATCTGATCACTCGCTTTTAGCGCTGGAGTTGCACAAGGCATGCGCTATCTTCGAGTATTAATACCCGGTTTTTCTCCTCCTAAAACAACTCCAAAGCAAGAACTATTCAACTACCAACTTTTCCCTTAGTTTTGTCAGCACACGCCGCTCCAAGCGAGATACATACATTTGCGAAACGCCCAGATCTTCCGCAATCGTACGCTGGCTTTTGTGGTGCACATAACGCTCAATCAGCACACTACGCTCTTCCTCAGTCAACTGACCGAGACTGCGCTTAAGAAAATCTGCGTTTTCAATTGTGACATATTCATCCGACTCCGTGCCGATCAAATCCGCAAGGCTGCGTTCCCCATCCTGCCCCTGCACGGTTTCATCCAGTGAAAGGATTTGTGAACTTGCCTTTGCTTCCATCAGCTCGTATACCGTTTCAACCGGGACTTCCATCTCATGGGCGATTTCATCGGGCCTGGGAGGCCTGTCCATACGGCTGGTAAATGCCTCCTGAACCTCGTAGAGGCGTTTGAGCAACTCCGTGGCGCGGCGCGGCAAGCGGATGGAGCGGCTCCTGTCCCGGAAATAATTCTTGATTTCACCGATCACGGAAGGTGTAGCAAAGCTGCCAAACTTGACATTGCGCGTGCAATCAAACCGTTCCAAAGCCCTGATAAGCGCAAGAGATGCGACCTGCAACAGATCGTCATAATCTACGCCACGTCCTACGAATTTCTTCGCTGCAATTTCTGCAATAAAGAGGTAATGGTTTAAAAGCTCATTTCGAAGCGCGATCTCCCGCGTTTTACAATACTCAAGCATTAATTCTTCATATTCGTAAGCTTCTTCCAACGCGCGGCACCCTCCTTTCCTCTGAATAAGCGCATCTCTAGTTAGTCAGACAGCGCTTTATAAAAGCGATATTCGCTCTCTCCTTCGGTATAAGAGAACTCGAATTCATCGGAAAGGGCCTGCAGAAGAAATACGCTAAACTGCCGTTCCGGTGTGTTGGGGCAGCTTTCCGGGGCACAACGTGCCGAAACTTTGGCGCTGATGCCATCTTTGATACAAAGTTGCAACTCAAGGCTGCCCGGCTGCTGCATACAGGGAATCAAAAGCAGACACGCTTCTGAAAGCGCGGTTTTGACGTCCTCAATTTCTTCCATGTCAAATCCGGCCTGGCCCGCAAGGGAACCCGCCACCAGCCTTGCAGTCATCAGATATTCCGCTTTGGCGGGCAATGTAAGACGAACAAATTCCTCCATCATGGTTCCACCTCAATTCCAAAAGAGCTGTCCAATCCGGTAATAACGAATAGCTTGTGAATGCGCGGCTTCATGCGCAGCAACTTGACGGTGCAGCCTTTTGCCTCCGCCATCTTGCGCATTTTGACCAATGCACCAAGACCCATGCTGTCAATAAAGTCCAGCTGCTTGCAATCAAACACAACCGGTACCGCATGGGTTTCAAGCGCATCATGTATGGCGGAAATCAACTTTGGCGCCTGGACAGCATCCAGATCACCAAATAGGTTGCCATGCCATATCTTTTTTTCTTCATCAAACTGCATTTGCTTGAGCATGTTTGATCCCCCTCAATTATATAGAAAGCTCATCCTGCACGAGGTATCCGCACTTATGGCAGAATGCCTGCTCCGCAGAAAGCGCTGCCCCACAATTTGTACATTGGGCCGCAGACTGGGTTTCTTCTTCTTTGACAATGGGCAGCGGTGCGCCGCATTTGCTGCAAAACCCGTCCCCCGTACCAATGACCGCATTACAGGAAGGGCAGAACATCAATCCCTTGAGCGCAAGCAGGCGCTCGTTCCGAATGCGGATATCCTGCTCAAACCGCAGAATCTGGCGGATCGTTTCTTCAAACGGTCCTTCGGGATTGTCTTTGTTCTGCTCGTAAAACGCACGGCCCAGATCAAACTGCAAATCGGCAACATTGTCCTCAAAATTGCGGATTTCCGCATTCAGCCGCGCAGACTCCACCATTTCGCTGGATTTCTTCCCGGCGGATTCCGCAAGGTTGTTGAGTTTCTTCCCAATATCCGAAAAAGCCATGTGGGCACCTCCCCATGAAACCAATCGTATTATAGCATTTTATACTACATATCGCAAACATCGGCAATGGGAACAAACCGTAAAATATAATTGCGCAGATTGTGATAGGCAATCTGTTCAATTTCAGGCACAGAGAGCCCTGCCTCCTTAAGCGCATCGAGCAAGGCGGGCAGGTCCCGGCTGCTCCTTAGCCCTTCCGGGTACACCGGCATGCCGTCAAAATCCGAGCCGATGGCGCAGCACCCTACCCCACCGATTTTAACGATGTGCAATATCTGATTTACGACGTCATCTATCCTTGCGCTGCCGCGGTTAGAGAGCTGCTTGTGAAAGAAGTTGACCCCTATGACTCCGCCCATGCGCGCGATTTCCTCAATGTGGGCATCCTTTAGGGAACGCGGGGAATAGTATGCGGACCGGGCATTGGAATGGGAGGCGAATACGGGCTGTGTTGCGATAGAGAGCACATCATCTATGCCAGCATCGCTTAAATGCGCCACATCCACCGCCATATGGATGCACTCCATCTCCTCTACCACCTCACGCCCAAGGGAAGTCAGGCCCCGGTTTCCCCGCGCCGTCGCGGCGCCCGCAAGCTCATTGTTATAATTCCATGTCAGCGTCATAGCGCAAACGCCGAGTTTTTTGAACATGCGCAATACGGCAAGGCTTCCTTCTATGGCTTCGCCGCCTTCAATGGTAAGAACCGTGGCAATTTTGCCGTTTCCCGGTACAAACGCGGGAGTAAGCGGTGTAAAGCTCTCTTTATGCGCCTCCAGCATACGGTGGTAGGCATCTATCATGCCCAGACACTGCTGCAAGTAGGGTGTGCGCAGGGATCGGTCCATCCACGCGGCAAAAAACTGCAGCGCAACGCCGCCCTGCTGCATATGCGGCAAATAGATGGCCTGATTTTCCTGCAGGGAATTGATGCAATACCCGCTCTGCCACATGTTATATAGAAAATCGCAATGTGCGTCGGCAACAGGAATCATCTGTCTGCCTGCCTTTCCAAGTCGATGAAAATACTCAAGTTCGTAATGGTTACGGCACTTCCCTTGCGACGCCTGCTAGTGCCCTTCGCGTACCCCGTCGAGAGCTTCATTGGGCTTCCTGTGTCCGGGGTATCCGGCAAGCGGATACCCGTTTCGGCCTTCAAACGGTCCACTGGACCATTTGTTGCCTATGGCACTGGCCTCACAACCCCGCTTGTTCTGCCGCAGGCAGCGCTTCGGGCCTACGACCCTCACAGTTCGTAATGGTCGCGCTGCGTTGCGCCTTGGGCTCGACTCCTCAATTCGAAATGGTCGTACCGCTCCCTCCCGGTCGCGGTACTTCCTTTCTCATTGGGCTTAGCCCTCGCTTGTTCTGCCGCAGGCAGCGCTTCGGGCTCGCCCCCATAAAATAAGGATATGCGGTGAGGCATATCCTTACGATATCATTTTACCAAAGACTTACTTTGCGTAGTCGACCGTACGGGTCTCGCGGATGACATTGACCTTGATCTGGCCGGGATACTCAAGCTCCGCTTCGATGCGCTTTGCGATATCCTTGGCCATGACAATGGTATCCGCATCGTTCACGCACTCGGGCTTGACAATAATGCGGACTTCACGCCCGGCCTGAATGGCAAACGAAGTATCCACGCCTTCAAAGGAATTTGCAATCTCTTCAAGCTTCTGCAAGCGCTTGATGTAGCTTTCGAGCGTCTCACGCCGTGCACCGGGCCTTGCCGCTGAAATTGCATCCGCCGCCTGTACCAGCACCGCTTCCACGCTCTGGGGCTCCACATCGCCGTGATGCGCCATGATGCAGTTAATAACTGCGTTGTTCTCACGGAATTTCTTTGCAACATCGGCGCCGATCTGCACGTGGGGTCCTTCCACCTCATGATCTATCGCCTTGCCGATATCGTGCAGCAAGCCGCCGCGTTTGGCCAAAGCCACATTTGCCCCAAGCTCTGCCGCCATGACGCCCGCAAGGTGCGCCACTTCGATGGAGTGCTTGAGCACGTTCTGACCGTAGCTGGTGCGGTATTTGAGCCGCCCGAGCAGGCGGACGATTTCATGGTGCAGCCCATGCACGTCCACATCCAGCACCGCCTGTTCGCCCGCTTCGCGGATCTGGTTATCGACTTCGCGCTTGGCTTTGTCCACCATTTCTTCAATGCGGGCAGGATGTATACGGCCATCGAGTATGAGCTTCTCTAACGCGATACGCGCGACTTCCCTGCGGACAGGGTCAAAGCCGGAGAGGATGACCGCCTCCGGGGTATCGTCTATAATAAGGTCCACGCCGGTCGCCGTTTCCAAAGCGCGAATGTTGCGCCCTTCACGGCCGATGATGCGGCCTTTCATTTCATCGTTGGGCAGCGGTACAACGGAGACTGTGGTTTCCGCCACATGATCCGCCGCACAGCGCTGTATGGCAAGCGACACGATGTTGCGCGCGCGCTTATCCGCTTCTTCCTTGGTCTTAGCCTCAATGTCACGCAGCAGCAGCGCCGCTTCATGGCGCGCTTCACGTTCTACATTGCCCAAAAGGATTTCCTTCGCCGCATCCATGGATAATCCGGATATGGTTTCAAGCTCCTTGAGCTGGCGGCCGTGCAATTCGTCAATTTCGGACTCTTTTGCGTCAATATCGGTCTCGCGCTTGTTCAGATGAAGTTCGCGCTGCTCCAATGTTTCCTGTTTCTTATCAAGCGTTTCTTCTTTTTGCAAAATTCTGCGTTCGGAGCGCTGCAGCTCGTTGCGCCTTTCGCGAAGTTCCCTTTCGCCTTCGTTCCTGAGTTTAAAGACTTCTTCCTTGGTTTCGAGAACCTTTTCCTTCTTGATTTCCTCTGCGCGCTTCTGCGCGTCTTCCAACATTCTATTTACAGCTTCTTCCGCTTTGCCCGTTTTGGCTTCGGCAATGTTACGCCGGTAGATGTACCCCGCAAATGTGCCAATCCCCAAGGCAACAATTGCTAAGGCTATTCCAATCCAAACACTTATCACGCAGGCAACCTCCAATTTATATAAATGTAACCGGGCGCCAGGCCCGGTTTGCATACCGGCAACTTCATAAGAATAATTATGAATTCGCACCTAGTCTGCATGCTTTCTCAATATCGATTGTAAAACCTTTACGTGCAATTGTCAAGCTGGTTATTTTACATATTTTTACATATATTTCGAGGAAAATGCTGCGATTCCCGCAGATTCTAAGAACGGGTCTACAGCTGAAACAGGCTTAATTGGTTGGATTTTGGCAGCGCGTCAAAGCAGCCAACATCGGTGAGCGCATTGATGACAGCGCTGTTTGCACCCGTACGGGATTGAAAATCTTCTATGGAAAGAAACTTTTCATTCCCTTTGTTCTGCGCAATCGCTATCGCCGCGTTTCGACCCACGCCGCCAACGGCGTTAAAAGGCGCGCGAATACCTTCTTCTTCCACCAGGAAGTTCACGGCATCGGATTTATAAATATCCACGGGTAAGAGCGCAATGCCCCTGAGGTTCATCTCGTAAACAACTTCGAGTATGGTCAGAAGATCCGTTTCCTGGTTGCTCGCTTCCTTCCCCTTGGCTTCAATGTCCCGGATGTTCTGCAGCACCCGCGCCGCCCCGCCAACCGCGTACTTCACATCAAACGCGTCGGCGCGCACGGTGTAATAAACGGCGTAAAACGCCTTGGGATGGTGCATTTTGTAATACGCAATGCGGTAGGACATCATGACATACGCCACCGCATGGGCGCGCGGGAACATGTATTTGATTTTTTCGCAGGAGTCAACAAACCATGCGGGGACGCTCTGCTTGAGCATGGCGGCTTTCATATCATCGTTGAGGCCTTTGCCCTTGCGGACGCTTTCCATGGTCTTAAATGAGATAGAAGGCTCGCATCCGCAGGCGATGAGGTAATTCATAATATCGTCACGCGTACAGATGACCTGGGAAAGCGTAGCCGTGCCGTTTAAAACCAATGTCTGGGCGTTATTGAGCCACACATCCGTACCGTGGGACAGTCCCGCGATACGCACCAGCTCTTCCATTGTGGTGGGTCTCGTATCCATGAGCATCTGGCGCACAAAGCTTGTGCCAAATTCCGGAATGCCAAGAGAGCCGACCTCACAGCCGTTCAACGCGGTCAGGTCGATCCCCAGCTTCTCGGAGGAAGAATAGATGCTCATGGTGTCTTCATCATCAAGCGGTATGGAACGCGGATTGATGCCGGTCAGGTCGTTGAGCATCCTGAGCGCCGTCGGATCGTCGTGCCCCAGGATATCCAGCTTTACCAGACGGTCATCAAGCGCATGGAAATCAAAATGCGTCGTAATGGTGTTTTTCTGCTTCTGATCCGCCGGGTATTGTACCGGCGTAAACTCCAGTATGTCATTTTCTTTGGGTACAATGACGATGCCGCCCGGGTGCTGCCCGGTGGTGCGCTTGACGCCGTTACAGCCCTCACAGAGACGGTCAATCTCATGGCGGGTAACAGTCATATTCATTTTTTCCAGGTATTTGAGCACATAGCCGTAAGCTGTTTTTGTCTGCACGCCGCTGATGGTGCCCGCGCGGAAGGCGTGGCCGTCGCCGAACATTTCTTCCGTGTATTTATGGGCGACAGGCTGGTATTCACCCGAGAAGTTCAGATCGATATCGGGCGTTTTATCGCCGTGGAAGCCAAGGAACACTTCAAACGGAATCTCATAGCCCGCTTTATCGTACTTTGTGCCGCACACGGGACAGCTTGCATCCGGCATGTCCACGCCGCAAGCGTACTTGGCGCGGTCCACCTCAAATTCGCTGTGTTTGCAGTTCGGGCAAAGATAATGCGGCGGAAGCGGATTGACCTCCGTAATGCCAGCCATGGTCGCAACAAACGAGGAACCGACCGAACCACGGGAGCCTACGAGGTATCCGTCATCCATGGATTTTTTCACAAGGCGCTGCGCCATTAAGTAAAGCGAGGCAAAGCCGTTGCCGATGATGGAATTCAACTCTTTATCGAGGCGCTTTTGTACGACTTCGGGCAGAGGATCGCCATAGAGCTCGTAAGCGCGGCTTGTGGCCATGTTGCGAAGTATGTTTTCCGCATCCTCGATCTTCGGGGCATACGTGCCGTCCGGATACGGCTTTAACGTATCGCAGCTTGCAGCTATCTGGTTGGGCGCGTGGACGACGACCTCCATTGCCTCCTCTTCCCCCAAGTAGGCGAATTCTTCAAGCATTTCATCCGTCGTCTTAAAATAGAGCGGCGGCTGGAGGTGCGCAT
>JAEXTB010000157.1 GCA_023453725.1 Bacillota bacterium
CCGGGTCGCCTTCATCCGCGTTGCAGCAGACGTATTTCACATCACTCTTGGGTTTTTGCGCAAGCCCCCACTTAATGCCTGTGGGGAAACCGCCGCCCCCGCGCCCGCGAAGGCCCGAGCCTTTGACGATATCCACCACTTCCTCTGGCGTAAGCTCGGTCAGGCACTTGGCAAGCGCCTTATATCCGTCAAAAGCGATGTATTCTTCAATGTTTTCAGGATCAATAACGCCGCAGTTGCGCAGGGCGACGCGGTGCTGTTTCTTATAGAAATCCACCTCATTCAACGAGCGGATGTTCTGGTTTTCATCCACGCTTTCCGAATACAATAGATCGCGAACGATGCGGCCTTTGACAAGATGCTCCGAAACGATGCGCGGTACATCCTCCACCTTGATATGGCTGTAAAACGAACCTTCCGGATAGATAATGACAATAGGGCCTTTTTCACACAGGCCAAAACAGCCGGTGGGAACGACCTTGATTTCCCGCTCAAGCCCTGCGTTTAAAATTTCTTCTTCAAATGCCTGAATGATGCTGCGTGACCCTGACGACGTACATCCGGTACCGGTGCAGCATAATACCTGCGAACGAAAATACTCCATGGCGGTTCAATCCTCCTTTGCGTGCGTCACTTGGTGTGGGTTTCGTAATAACCGATGGTGTATTCGTTCACGGCCCTGCCGTTTACGATATGATCCGTTACGATCTTGCCCACCATATCCGGAACAACCTTAACATAGGTCACCTTTTCCTCGCCAGGTTTATATACCTCAACAATCGGCTCCAAACGGCAAACGCCAATACATCCCGTTTGTGCGACAATCACGTGCTGAAGATTCCTTTTGGCGACCTCATCCATAAAGGCGGTCAACACGGGCCGGGCGCCCGCAGCAATGCCGCAGGTTGCCATGCCAACCACAACGCGCGTACCTTCCGTTTCTTTTCTGAGGTTGATTGTGTCCAGCGTCTTATTCCGGATGGCTTCCAACTCCTGCAATGTCTTCATATCAAACACCTCCGTTTAATGCATCAATACCTTCATATAAATATTCCTTGAGCCAGACAGACACCTCAGGCGCATTCAGAGGCACGTCGCCCAATATCGGTTTGATTTCCCGCGTATCCGTCCGGAAACTTTGGCCATCTACCGTGAATACAAAAGCAAAATCGACCCCCGGATTGCACAGGATGCTCGCGTACAGGGTCTGGGCGATATCCCCAAGAGGCGGACGGTCCCAATGGGAAATCTGGTAGCTTGCTTGTATCCATGTTCCCTGCCCCGGCGCGGATTGGAGGAAAAAATCGCCTCCTGCGGCTTCTGCTCCCGCCTGAAACATGGGAATGCCGAGGCCAACCTTCCGCGTTGTGCGGCTTGTAATAAAGGGATCTACAACCTGCCGTTGAAACTCTTGTGTCATACCACAGCCATTGTCTTTTACGGATACACGCATCCGGTCTTGTGCATGCAGGACAGTAATCTCAATTTCTATGAGCGCTGCGCCCGCGGCAATGGAGTTCTGTATGATATCGAGCACATGCAGCGAGATCTCCTTCATCATCATAAAAAGGCTTAGCCTTTCTTGCGGTATTTTTCAATGATGCCGGGGATATCAGCGGGGGTAAGCCTACCGTAAACTTCGTCGTTGACCATCATAGCGGGCGCCAATCCACAGCAGCCGATACAGCGCGTGGCTTCGAGCGTAAACAGCCCGTCGGCAGTGGTTGCGCCTACCGCAACTTTTAGTTCCTTTTCGAGCGCTTCCATCACCTTGGCGGCTCCGCGCACATAACATGCGGTACCAAGGCACATACCGATTTTGTAGAGGCCCTTGGGCTGCAGCGTGAATTGGGAATAGAAAGTGGCAATGCCGTAAATGGTACTCATCGGCGCGCCGGTTCTTTCCGAAATATACCGTTGTACTTCTTCATCCAGGCAGCCGCACAGTTCCTGCGCCTGCTGCATGATAGGCAAAAGGCCGCCTTGTTCGTCTTTCCATTTGGCAATGACGGCATCCAGCCGTTCAAACGCCTTTTGCCTGACGTCGGTGTTGGACATGTTGAATTTCCTCCCAACTATAAGCTCTAATTTCCAAAAGGGCCATAAATCTCGAGTTTGATAGAAAAATATCATATACCCAACTCATTGTAACACACGAGATTGTAAAAAAAAAGACAATTTATTGCCTTCTGAATATGTTTCTATGAAAAATTTATATGGAAGAATCGGATGCCTTGTATTTAGAGGTGAGGTGTGTAAAGAGCCGTATCGGTAAACACGGCATTCATGAAAAGATCATGCTCGTCCATTGGAACTTCATCTAATACTTGCAGTTCAAAACAGAATGCGGCTCGAAAAGCTGCGGTACGGGAAAGAAAACGGTCATAATAACCGGCGCCCCTTCCTAGCCTTCCACCCTGGGTATCAAACGCCAAGCCGGATACCAGTACAAAATCGATCTCCTGCGGCGGGATGACAATAGACCGTTCAGGAACAGGGGCATATATGCCATACGCGCCCGGCTCCAGATCATTTGGGACAATCGGCTGCATAGCTACTATTTGTGTGGAATTGACGCAGTACGGATAAGCAACGCGTTTGCCCATGGATGCAGCTTTGGAGGCAAGCGCGCTCGGATCGGCCTCGTTGGGCATGGCCGCATATAAAAATACTGTATCAGCAGAAAAAAACGCGGGATGCGCCATCACCCGGCTGCATGCCGCATCTGAAAGCGCCCGCACGCGTTCTTCTGTAAGGGATGTTAGCATTTCACGCATTTGTCTGCGCAGTTGCGTTTTATCCATTATATAGACTTCCCCACGTTAAAGCAGAGCTTGTTATTATTCTTCCAAAATTGCCTGCGCGATTGCCAATGTCTTGATGTGCGATATGCTGATGTGTATGGCCCGCCCGCCCATGCTTTCCATGCGCGTTTTGGCGGAGTTCCAAAGTTGAACATAAGGCTTGCCCAATTCGTCGTGTAAAATTTCAATATCCCGCCAGCCAATTCCGTTAAACCCTGCGGCCAACGCTTTTGCCGTTGCCTCCTTGGCGGCAAACATGCCGGAAAGCGTCTGTGCATCCGCGCCGCAATTCTGATAATACTGGCGCTCATTCTGCGTAAAGATTCGTTCTAAAAACGCATTTTGGTTCGCAGCCCGCCTAATGCGTTCTACTTCTATGACGTCAATGCCGGTACCAACAACCATGCATACTCCTCCAAGTGATCAACCGTATGAGCGCTTCAACGCATACCAATCAATGAGATCCGCTGTGAACGCCATATTGTATTTTAGCCTGTAACAGCCTCAAAGTCAAACAAATGCATTCTGTACCGCAAGTGCCATGGCTTCCGGGGCGGCCGCAAGTATGGATTGAAAGGCAAATTGCTTGTGCTGCCCGGTGGAAAGCGCAAATATGGTATCCCCGTCCATGGAGGTATGCACGGGCCGGATGGAGAGCGCAAGCCCGTCATGCGCGATAGAAGCGACTTTATTGGCCTGCTCCCTCGTCAGTGCAGCATTTGTGGCGATTATCCCAAGGGTTGTGTTTGAGCCCACCAGCATCTGGGAGAGTTCGTGCAAGTGTTCCATACAGGGGATGAAGACGCCGTCCTTTTGGGATGCTGCAAGAAGCTTCCCAGTATGATGGTCATAAATGTCGCCCACCGCATTAACAACTGCGAGTGCGGACACCAAGACCCCGCCGGGCAGAGCGATGCAGCTTGATCCTATTCCCCCGGGAGAAGCAAACGGAAATCCAAAAGATTTCCCCACTGTAGCGCCCGTACCCGCTCCAACTCTGCCGGATAGAGGAGTTAGTTTAGACGCGGCGATGCAGGCGGAATACCCTTCCTCTTTTCCCGGGCGCACGGAAGCAGAGCCAACCGCAAGATCAAATATCACGGCAGCAGGTACAATGGGAACAACGCCTACCCCTACGTCCACGCCAATGCCCCGTTCCTCCAGGTACTGCATTGCTCCTGCGGCTGCATCTAATCCATATGCGCTGCCCCCGCACAGCATGACAGCATGAATGCGCTCCACCGCATTATATCCACGCAAAAGATCCGTTTCCCGCGTACCTGGCGCGGCACCCCTTACATCAACGCCGGCGACTGCGCCATTTGGGCAAAGAACGGCAGTACAGCCTGTCTTGGCTTCTTCATTCGTCCAGTGACCGACCAGGATCCCTTCTATTGCCGTAATTCCCGTTTCCATCATTTGGGTCCCCCTTCCCGCCGTTGGTAGCCCTATTATAGCGCTTGTATAAATCGCAATCAACGTATGGGGGACAGAATGGAATCTTACAAAGAGAATTGTATACAAAATACGGGTATCCATACAACTAAGCGGTTGAGGGTGGGGCGTTTCTAGATAGCGCAGCTAGGTCGAGCTGCGGCGGCCCGCAGGCTAGTGCAAGGCGCATGCCGCCAGGAATGCTCGTGCTGGGCTAAAAATGTCCCACGAAGCTTTTCTTAACGCGGCTTCGAGCTTCTTTAACTCAGTGTAACAAAAACCTCCGGCGTTGCCCGTGGTCAGGGGCTCGATTTTCGGCCATCGGCAACGTCTTGCTTGCGCTTCGCACTGCGCAATACGGCCTGGGCTCGAA
>JAEXTB010000294.1 GCA_023453725.1 Bacillota bacterium
GTATAAAGGCTGATACGTATCTTGTGGGTCTGCCGGCCGTAAACTATATCCTAAAATTAAGCAAGGGTCAGCCGGTTTATACGCTTACGTCACTTGGAGAATTTATGTTCATCAAAGTGGATGGAAATATAGGTTTTGTTCGCAGGAGCAGCCTAACTCCATACGATGAAAAAACCCCTGTGATAGAGTGGGTGGAACTGCTCAAGCGAACGGACATCAAGAAAAGCGAATCAAAGAACGCCCCACGTTTGGGACGGGCAAATAAGGGCGATTGGGTCGCGGTGCTCCAAAAGCTGGATGACGAAAAGGCCATTGTGCGGCATGGGGAGATGATCGGCGTGATGTCGCTCAAGAATACGATGCCTGTTGATCCCCCGACGTCTTCCCCAACGTCTTCCCCGACGACCACCCCGACGACCACCCTAGCACCCACGCCGGCGTCCACCCCGGCGCCCGCTAAAAAAACGCCCACTCCAAAGCCGTCGCTGCTCGCCCCGAAGCCCAAATAGGCGACGGCGGCAGACTGATTCAAGCAAACAATGAAAACGGGGCTGTCGCGATTTGCTGCGACAGCCCCTTTATACTGTTATGGATTAACCGAGTATCTTCTTCAGATCGGCTTCCGGGGTGGAAATGGGGGAAAGGTTGTAGTTTTCCACCAGTACGTTCAATACATTGGGCGAAACAAACGCGGGCAGGGAAGGCCCGATGAGTATGTTCTTGATGCCCAGGTACAGGAGGGTCAAGAGGATGCAGACCGCCTTCTGTTCATACCAGGAAAGCACAAGTGAGAGCGGCAGCTCGTTGACGGTGCAGCGAAACGCTTCGGACAGCGCCACAGCGACCTTGATGGCGGAGTATGCATCGTTGCACTGGCCCATATCGAGGATGCGCGGCAGGCCGCCGATGGTGCCAAGATCCAGGTCGTTGAAGCGGAACTTGCCGCAGGCGAGAGTCAGGATGACAGTATCCGCAGGCGTCTTCTGTACAAACTCCGTGTAGTAGTTGCGGCCGGGCTTTGCGCCATCGCAGCCGCCTACGAGGAAGAAGTGCTTGATCGCGCCGGATTTGACGGCGTTGATGACGGTATCCGCAACGCCAAGTACGGTGCCGTGGCCAAAGCCGGTGGTGACGGCAGCACCGCCATTGATCCCATAGAATGGGGTATCCTCTTTGTAGCCGCCCAGTTCGAGCGCCTTTTCGATGACGGGCGTGAAGTCCTTTTCTTCGCCAACGTGTACCATGCCGGGGTAAGCGACGACGGCGGTGGTGTATATGCGGTCACGGTAGCTGTCCTTCACGGGCATGATACAGTTGGTGGTAAACAATACTGGCGCGGGCAGGTTTGCAAATTCCTTCTGCTGGTTCTGCCAAGCGGTGCCGAAGTTGCCCTTCAGGTGCTTATACGCTTTCAGCTTGGGATAGCCGTGGGCAGGGAGCATTTCGCCGTGGGTGTAGATGTTGATGCCCTTGCCTTCGGTCTGCTCCAGGAGAAGCTTCAGGTCTTTAAGGTCATGGCCGGAGATAACGATGAACGGCCCCTTTTCCACCATCAGCGGTACGGTTGCGGGAACGGGCGTGCCATAGCTTTCCGTATTCGCGGCGTCAAGCAACGCCATGCAGCTCAAGTTGACGCGGCCGGTTTCAAGCACCAGCGGCAGCAGCGCATCCATGCCGAGATCGGAGCCGACGGCGCGCAGTGCGGTATAGAAGAAGCCGTTGACTTCCGCATCCGTATGGCCGAGGACCATCGCGTGGTACGCATAGGCGGCCATGCCGCGAATACCGAAGAGTATGAGGGATTTTAAGGAGCGGATATCTTCGTTTGCGTTCCAGAGGTTGTTCAGGTCATATTCGGGCGCTGTTTGGGACGGCGTGCCGCCAAGGAGCTTCAGCGTTTCACGGCGGACGGCTGCGATCTGTTCTTCCACAACAGCGTTTTCAAAATTCACGTTGGTGACTGTGGTAAAAAGACCTTCCATCACGACGCGGTCGGTATTGGCGTCCGGGGTTTTGCCTTCCGCTGCGCGGGCAAGGCCAACAAGCGCGCCGGTCAATTGATCCTGCAATACGGCGGTGTCTTCCTTTTTGCCGCAAGCACCCTGAGAACCGGCACAAACCTTGCCGCCCGCTACCTGCTCACACTGGAAACAAAACATGTTGCTCATAACTGAAAAAGTCCTCCTGTTTATATCTGAATGATGAAAGTTATCAAAAGGGTTCTTTAAGGGGCGTTACGCCCCTTAAACGGGGGATGGGGCAGCGCCCCATGTAATTTCCTTAATCCTCCAGCACCTGGCCATCGGTGGAGATGGTCACAACCGACCAGGGGATGAACTTGCCGCTCCGCTGCAGCGCCTGTTTCACGGCATATTCAATGCCGCCGCAGCAGGGGACTTCCATGCGCACGACTTTGACGCTCTTGATGTCGTTGCGGGCAAGGATCTCTGTGAGCTTTTCTGCATAATCGCCTTCATCGAGCTTGGGGCAGCCGATGATGGTGACGTGATTTTTCATAAAGTCTTTGTGGAAGTTGGCGTAAGCGTAGGCCGCACAGTCCGCGCTCACCAACAGGTGTGCATTTTTAAAATACGGCGCGTTGACGGGCACAAGCTTGATCTGTACCGGCCATTGCGCAAGCTGGCTGACGGATGCCGTGTTTTCTTCGGCTGCGGCGCGGGCAGGTTCTTCTTTCCTTGCAATGGCTTTTGCCATGGTGCCGGGGCAGCCGGAAAAAGGTTTCTGCTGATGCGGGGCTTTCTTTGCCTGGGCTGCTTCCACAGCCGCTTCGTCATAGGCGGCGGCTTCGCGCTGTTCAAATGTAATAGCGCCGGTGGGACACACGGGCAGGCAGTTGCCAAGGCCATCGCAATAATCGTCCCGGATCAGTTTGGCTTTGCCATCTACAAGGGCAATTGCGCCTTCATGGCAGGCCTGCACGCAAAGGCCGCAGCCGTTGCAGCTTTCCTCGTCTATTTTGATAATGGTGCGTATCATATCGTTACCTCCAAGCCGCAATGCGGCGCAATTCGTTGTTTTATGAACTAAGCATACAGGATTGACGCGAGATGTTCTGTTGGTTTTGCAACAAAAAGTACGCATCCGCCTCGAATGAAGCGGATGCGTACTTTTTATGATTGCGGAAAGAATACTGTAATTGCTGTGCGGGCTATTGGTTGCGCGCGGGGTTGAGCTTTTCCCCGGCTTTGTGCCTTCTGGGCAGAGAGAACAACAATCCCAACAGGACCATGCTTGCAACCTGCGCGTCAAACGCCGTGGGGGAACCGATTTCTACAATCGCGTAGCCGAATGCGTACAGGTCAAGCCCCGCTTCCCAGAACCCCAGCAAAAATGGGGCGAGCGAAGCACCAAACAGCGCAGCCTGCGGCGTGGATCGAAGCGGTAGCAGGAATATGACGCAAATCAGGGCAAGGACCAGGCCCGGTTCCGGCAAATCTATTGCAGCGGAAACATACTGGCGGGTGATAAGCAGCATGCACATGGACGCCGGGGCCGCAAGCGCAATGGCTTGCAACAGCTTTCCGCCCGTACAGGAGCGCGTGCATGCACCGGCTGCAATAAGCAACAATACGGCAGCCGGGTTCAGGGAAAACTCCAATACAGGACGAATATGGAACGCATTGGCGGCAAGCAGCAGTAAAGAGAGCGCAGCCCAGGAAGAATCTTTGAGTTCCAGATTCTTAAGCGGGCGGCGTGCCGCACCGGTCACGCACAGGATAAACAGACAAATTAATAAAACGACGCTTAAATGCATGCGGTAACTCCTAATCAGTGGGGTTATGTACTATCATGCCCGAAAATGGAGCCGCTACGCCGCCTAAACAACAGGCAAGCAAGAAAGAATATGGAAAAACAAAAAACGATAAAAATTGAACAATCCCGCTGCCCTATACAATCCCCCCATTGAACCTATATAATAGTAGCGATACGAACGAATTTTTGGCTGGAGGCTTCATGGAGCAGTTGACGGGCGAGGTTACGCGCATCATATTCCGCAACATGGACAATGGCTATACGGTGCTTGAGCTGCAGGATGATAGTGGCGAGGAAACCGTTGCCGTTGGCGTGTTGCCTTTGCCCAATCCCGGCGAGCGTGTGGAACTGAACGGGAGCTTCGTGGAGCACAAAAGCTACGGCAGGCAGTTTAAGGCGGAAGGCTGCACCATACTGGCCCCGGCGACACTCAGTGCGCTGACAAGCTACTTGGGCAGCGGGTTGATTAAAGGCATTGGCGAGGCCACCGCAAAGAATATAGTCGCCCATTTCGGGCTGGATACACTGGAGGTATTGGAGCAGCAGCCTGAACGGCTCACAGAAGTTTCCGGCATTGGCCGCGCAAGGGCGGAAGGCATCATTCAATCATTTTTAGAGCAGCGCGGCATGCGGGACGTCATGATGAAAATGCTTAGCTTTGGCATCACCGTCCGGCAGGCAATGCGGCTTTACCAGCTTTACGGTGCAGGCTGCATTTTGCGCGTGGAGGAAAACCCCTATAGCCTTGTGGAGGATGTGGAGGGCATCGGCTTTAAAACGGCGGATAAGATCGCGTTTAACATGGGCATCGAACACACATCTCCGCGCAGGCTGCGCGCGGGCGTACAGTATATGCTCATTTGGGCGCGGCAGGAAGGGCATACGTATCTCCCGCGCGAACCGCTGCTCTCCGGCGCTTCCGAAATGCTGGAAGTTGCGCCCGACCTCATTGAAGACGAGCTGGATAAGTTGATTATAGACGGAACACTCGTGTATACGATGGCGGGGGAGACGGATGCCGTGTATCTGCCCGCCATGCACCATATGGAACGGGACGGCGCAAGGCGGCTGCTGCTACTTGCAAAAGCGCCGGAGGATACCGTGGACCCCGGCATTGCAAACGAGCTTTCGGGGCTGGAGCGGGATTTGAAAATTGAGCTTGCGCCGGAACAAAAGCAGGCGGTGTTGACCGCACTTCAGGAAGGGGCCATGGTCATCACCGGCGGACCCGGCACGGGCAAGACGACGATTTTGCAGTTTATCCTGCACCTGCTTACCCGCCACGGGCTGGATTTTGCGCTCTGTGCGCCCACCGGCCGCGCCGCCAAACGCATGACGGAGGCGACAGGCTTTGAAGCCGCCACCATCCACCGCCTGCTGGAATACGGCACGGAAGGATATTCTCGCTTTGCGCGTAACGACGACAATCCGCTTTTTTACGATATGGTGATTGTGGATGAAATGAGCATGGTGGACCTCCCGCTGATGTACGCGCTATTACGCGCGCTGCCTATCGGTACGCGCCTTGTCATGGTGGGGGACGCGGATCAGCTTCCGCCGGTGGGCGCAGGCACGGTGCTGCACGATATTATCGAAAGCGGCGTCATCCCCGTCATCCGGCTCACGGAAATATTCCGGCAAGCGGACCGCAGCGGCATTGCGAAAAACGCGCACCGCATCAACGCGGGCAAGCCACCGCAGCCGGAACCGGACTCGGACTTCCTGTTTTTAAATTGCCCGGCGACTGAGCAGGCGGTCTCCCGCGTCATCGCCCTGTGCTGCGGGGAAGATAACGCGTTGTTTTCACGCGATCCGCAGAAGGATATTCAGGTGCTTTCTCCGACAAGGAAAGGACCGCTTGGCGTCAAAAACCTGAACACTCGGTTGCAGGCGGCCATCAACCCGCCCGCCCCGCACAAGGCCGAGCGGGAATATGGGGATACGCTCTATCGCGAGGGCGATAAGGTCATGCAAATTAAGAACAATTACCGCATTGAGTGGGCGCGTACCGGCAAGGACGGCACGCCGGAGTTGGGCACGGGCATCTATAACGGGGACCTTGGTACCATCTACCGCATGGACATGCAGGAGCAGACACTCGATTTGCTCTTTGACGATGAACGCACTGCCACCTATACCTTCCATCAGCTGGAGGAACTGGAGCTTGCCTATTGCATCTCCATCCATAAAAGTCAGGGCAGCGAATTCCCGGTGGTGGTGCTGCCCATATTTGCAGGCCCGCCCATGCTGATGACAAGAAATCTTCTCTATACAGCTGTCACCCGCGCCCGCGCCCAGGTGATCATTGTGGGGCGTTGGGACAGTGTTACGCAGATGGTGGAGAACAAGCACCAGCGCAGGCGCTACAGCGCCATGGGCGTACGTATGGAGGAGTTGGCGCCGCTGCTGTTAAATGAATAATTTTTCCTGTAAAATTTCGCATTTTGCTTTAGTGTGATGCTAAAAGTAACGAAAGATTAGCAGAGCCTTGTAAGAACAACTCTTGTTTCAATTCTTTGGTTGTGGGGGAACGATTATGGAAGAACAAACAATCTGGGATCAGTTTCTGGATGCCTTGTATCCGCCGGATACGACCTGCTTTTCCTGTGAACGGGAGAAAGAAGTGAACGGCGTTGGGGTATGCGCTCGTTGTGCGGAGGAAATCCGGTTTGCGGGAGTATTGACGCCCAAGCCCGGCATCAATGGCCTTTTTGCAGGGCTTGTGTATGATGAGGTGCTTTATGGGGCCGTACACCGCTTTAAGTACAGCGACGCCATGCATCTGGCGCGCAATTTCGCGGCCTGCATGCGCCTGCCGGAGGATTGGAAGTTTGACGTCATTGTGCCGGTGCCTTTGCATGAGCGGCGCGAACGGCAGCGCGGCTACAATCAAAGCCTGTTGATCGCAAAAGAGCTTTCCAAAAGGTACGGTGTGCGCGTGGAACCGCACTTGCTGCGCCGCGTGGTGGATACCGAGCCCCAGCAGGAGCTTAGTAAAGAGGAGCGGGAAAAGAACGTGCTGGGCGCGTTTGCAGCGTCCCCCATGGCAACCGGGAAGTCCATATTGCTTGTTGACGATGTGGTGACTACCGGCAGCACGCTCATGGCTTGCGCCGCCGCGCTCAAAACCGCCCGTGTCGCGCGCGTGTACGCCGCATGTGCCTGCGCGGCTTTATAAATTTAGCCTTTGGAGGCGCTGTCTCCAAACCACCGCATAGGGCCGTAACGGCCCTATTGACCCATATGGTCATTTGATATTAAAACGGCGCAGGAAGTTCCTGCGCCGCTCTTTATAAAAATACAAATGATCGCGTCAATGTCCCGCGGCTTTCCCCTGCTCGCGGTATTTGCGGCAGGTAGCCTGCCCGCCCCGGATATGCCTCTCTGCCTTGTTCACGTCCAGCACCCGCCGCACCTCGTGCGCAAGCGTGGGATTAATGCCCACAAGCCGCTCGGATACATCCTTGTGCACGGTAGATTTGCTTACCTTGAATATTTTTGCGGCGTCCCGGACGGTGGCGCCGTTTTCCACAATGTATGCTGCCACCTGTAAGACCCGTTCCTCTATATACGCATCGGATGTTCTCCCCCATCCCCAGTCCGCGCCGCCGCTCTGTTTTGTACGCATGCACTCTACCCCCTCGAACAAGCTTAGTTAAGCGTATGTGGAGGGAGAGGGGAATATGACGGGCTATCATGCGGGAAATGTGATTTGAGAATGTACGACTAACCTTAATTTGCGTGCCAGTGACAGAACTGAAAAAGTAAGCCAAATCAGCGCAATAAATGGTATTATATAGAAAATAATTTAAGAGGCAGTATATGAGCGTCTATTTTGTTGCACAGATCAAGATACGTGATGAAGCGGAATACAGCAAATACCTTCAAAATGTGGATGAAGTGTTCAACCGCTTCCGGGGCAAATATCTTGCGGTGGATACCACCCCGATCGTGCTGGAGGGCGAATGGAACCATGACCGCATGGTGCTCATCGAGTTTCCCGATCAAGCCGCGTTTGAAGAATGGTACACCTCGCCGGAATACCAGAGGATACTTCAGCACCGCCTGAACGGCGCCACATGCGATACGGTTTTGGTGAGGGGGCTATAATGAGAGGCCGAAAACGAAATAGCAATCGTGAAAAGTTGGACATTTTGTATACAAAAAAGTATGATGAGCAGTACGCATTGTCCAGTTTGGTGTTGTGCTATGATAAGAATTTGGAAGCTTTTCTTGAAGACAGCTGCCATACGGAAAGTCCTGATTTTCAAAGTGAAAATTTGGATTTAGGCGTAGAAGTGACTAGGGCGTATACACCGCAGCAGAATGAGTATTTACCCATCGTAAATAACTACTTTGGAAAGAACTGCGATCCGAAAATCGCTATAAATAATATAAAAACGAGATTTGTAAATAAATCTCACAGTTTTCGAATTATTAATAAAACTCTTGTTTATTTTTCTGGCTGTTATGATACCCAAATATATATTAATGAATTACAAAAACGAATAAACGAAAAATCAAAGTTATTAAATCGTGTATACAAAGTGTTTCGCAATAATTGGCTTTATTTATTTGCGGGATCATCTGTCATTCATGAAACGGATATTGCGAATTTGAGCAGTAAAGAAATGAAATCCTATCAAATACAATTCAATAGAATCTTTATTAATTGCTTTGATAGGATTTATATTGTAGAAAATAACGAATTAATTCAAGCGATATCCCTAAACGAAGAAGAATTAACCCAAATTAAAAAGATGGCGCTTGAAAGGATAAAAAACGAATAGCTACGCCGTTTCCCACGCCGCTTCAATCCCAACCGCAGAGCGGGCGAGCATGGCGATCAATTCCACGCACGCGTAGAACCCGAATACGATATCGTGCAGGAAGGCCTGCTCGGCTTCCAGGTATGCCTGCTGCAGGCGCTCAAAGCGGGCGAAGATTTCCTCCACGGTGAACCCGTCATCGACACTTGCCATCACGGTCAGCTCTTTTAATGAATCGTAATTGTCCCTGAAATACTGCGCCAGCTCACTTTCATACATCGTGTGCTTGGCTGGGCCAAGCCGGAAGCGCGGGCTGTGCGCATGGCAGAAAAAGTCCGTATAAAAATGGCACAGCATACCAAGGCGCATCGCATATTTCGCGCGGCGCTTTTCCGTTTCATACGCAAGCGGCAGACGCAGCAATAGCTTCTGCGTCAGCTTTTTGACATGATCGTTGCTGTATTTTAAAAAGTGGGGACGGCTCAGGAATGATGGTAAATAATCCGGCAGCACATTGCCTAATAGGAACCGGCGCTCATTGAGCGCTACGCCGAAATTCTTTTCGGCATATTCTATCAATAACCTGCCCATGAGCAGGTGGGACGTTTTTTTCAATGCTTCCACCTCGAATTCATCATACCATACATAACACGAAATTTGTCGAAATGTCCAGATTAAAATTCTGTAAATTCCTGTACAAACAGGCTATACTGTATGGTTTGCCCGAAGCACTTTCCAGGCGTCCGTCTCTTTGTTGTACAAAAGCTCCGTAATTCCGCAGAAATCAATGTGAAACAGCCTCCGTCGGTATACTGGCAGCCCCAGAATGTGGCAGAGCAAAAGGCGGATATATCCTTCGTGGCTGATGAGAAGACAATCCTCATCCTGCTTCATCAGGTCTTGTAACAGACCGGCCTGGCGCGCCCGTACTTCTTCGCCCGTTTCCCCTTCCGGAAAGCGCACATCCGTTTGCTCGCCCATAAAATCACGCCAGAATTCCGGGTAACGTGAGATGATTTCCGCATCCGTCACCTGTTCGATTATCCCGTTATCAATTTCGTTGAGCCGGGCATCTACCATTGGCGTTAACCCCAGCCGCTTTGCAATGGGCGCTGCCGTTTGCCCCGTGCGCAGATATTCGCTGATGAGGATATTCTTGACCGGGTGCACGGCAAAGTACTCCGCAAGCCGCAGCGCGTTTTCTTGGCCCTCCCCGGTGATGGGGAAGTCCTGGTGCCGCAATTGATCGTTATAGTAGGCAAACTCTTCGGCTCTGTTGCCGTGCCGCACGAGATACAGGCGCATAGTAAAGTCCCCCCAAAACGAATATATACGACAAAGGGGCTTGCAGTGCAAGCCCCTATATAGGTTTAGCTCTTTGCCGATTTCAGCCGCAGTTCCTTGTTGAGTACCCGCTTGCGCATGCGGATGTTTTCCGGCGTAATTTCCACCAGCTCATCGTCCGCAATGAACTCCAGACACTGTTCCAGGGAGAGTATGGTCGGCGGCGTCAGGCGCAGCGCGTCATCGGAGCCGGAGGCGCGCATGTTGGTGACATGTTTCTTTTTGCACACGTTCACCACAATATCGCCTGCCTTGGCGCATTCGCCAACCACCTGGCCTTCGTACACCGGAATACCGGAACCCACAAACAGCCTGCCGCGCTCCTGCGTGTTGAACAAGCCGTAGGCAGAAGTATCGCCCGTTTCATGGGCGACCAAGCTGCCGTGCGTGCGCTCGGGCAGTTCGCCCTTATAGGGCGCATAGCCATCGAATATGTGGCTCATAATGCCGTTGCCGCGCGTATCGGTCAACAATTCGCTGCGGTAGCCCATCAACCCACGCGCGGGGATGGAGAAGCGCAAGCGCGTTCCTTCGTCGCTTGCGATCATATCCACAAGCTCCGCTTTTCTGGAGCCCAGCTTTTCCATAACCGCGCCTACAAACTCCTGTGGCACGTCCACGGTCAATGCTTCCATAGGCTCCAGCTTTTCGCCGTTCTCGCCTTCCCGGTAAATGACCTTGGGGCGGGTGACCGCAAACTCATACCCCTGTCTGCGCATGGTCTCAATCAATATGGAAAGGTGCAGCTCACCGCGGCCGCAGACTTCAAACGCGTCGGTGGAGCCCGTCTCATTCACGCGCATGGAGACGTTGGTCATCACCTCGCGGAACAGGCGCTCTCTTAAGTTGCGGCTCGTCACATACTTGCCCTCACGCCCGGCAAAGGGGCTGTCGTTGACGACAAACAGCATGGAAACCGTGGGCTCGTCAATGTGGACAAACGGCAGCGGTTCAATCGCCTCCGGCGCGCAGACCGTCTGGCCCACATTCAGGCCTTCCACACCCGCAACGGCTACGATATCGCCTGCCGGGGCATCCTCAACCTCTACGCGCTTCAAGCCTTCAAAATGATAAAGGCGGGTCAGCTTCGCTTCCTTTTGCGGAATGCCGCCGCCGCACAGCACCACCTGCATGTTGCGCCGCGCGGTACCGCGTACGATACGCCCTACGCCGATGCGGCCGACATATTCATCATAGTCGATGGTGGAGAATAAAATCTGCAGCGGGCCGTCCGAGTCGCCCTCGGGCCCCGGGATGGAGGAAAGTATGGTATCAAAAAGCGGCTGTAGGCTGTCTTCGAGCGCCTCAGGCTCCATACCGGCCTGTCCGTCGCGGGCGGAAGCGTACACCACCGGGAAATCCAATTGTTCTGCGGATGCACCAAGATCCATGAACAGCTCAAGCACCTCGTCCACGACTTCGAGCGGTCTTGCGCCGGGCCTATCTACCTTGTTGACGACGACGACAGGAATTTTATTGAGTTCCAGCGCCTTTCTAAGAACAAACCGCGTCTGCGGCATGCAGCCTTCAAACGCGTCCACCAGCAGAAGTACGCCGTCTACCAGCTGCAATATGCGTTCCACCTCGCCGCCGAAATCTGCGTGGCCCGGCGTATCCACAATATTGATGCGTACGCCGCGATAGGAGACCGCCGTATTTTTGCTTAATATCGTAATACCGCGCTCACGTTCCAGGTCGTTGCTGTCCATTACGCGTTCCTGCACCTGTTCATTGGCGCGGAACACGCCGCTTTGCTTCAAAAGTTGGTCCACCAAAGTCGTCTTTCCGTGGTCTACGTGTGCGATAATGGCGACGTTGCGTATTGCTTCGTTGGTCTGCATGCTTATTTTTTTCACCCTGACCCTAAATTTGCGCCATATCGGCGCGACAAATCATTATAAAACAAGAAGGATAAAAGTGCAACTTGAAATCCATAAAAAGGTTGTAAAATCATGCATATGGATGATCTTACATAAAAAAGCGCCAAAGCATGCTGCTTTGGCGCTGAGGCAGAATCATTTGCAAGGCTATGCCTGATAGCTTTCTATGATGTGGCTGACAAACTCCGAAAATTCAGCCGCTTTTATTCCTTCCCGTCCTTCCACATAGTAGTCAAAGCCGTCAATGGTAAACTGGGCAATGTAGACCGTACTCAGCTGCTTTTGAAATCCGGTATTTTTGTTCTCGAATATATAGGCGGTCCGCACATAAGCATCAACGGATATGCCATGGACGACCGAGCGCTGATGCCTCGTATTGCCGTAGCTATAATCAATAAGCACGTTGCTTTGATCGGACCATGCCTTATTTGCAACGGAAAGGACGATCGCTTTCCCGAAATACGGCTCGTTTGCCGGATCCAATATCCCAATATCGACTGCGCCCAGTTCACCAGCTTTGATATAGTTTGCGCTCGAAAACACCCAATCTTCCTTTAGGCTGTCCGGAATGCAGGCGGAGATATCGATACCAAGAAGATCGTTTAAATCTTTTGCGGCAAGTTCCTCCGAATATGCATCGGGATTCCACTTGGGAGCGCCGTCATAGACGGCGTCAATCTTGTTGAAAATTAGCTGCTGCCCACCCGCGCTGTGAGAAAAGAGGAGAACGACAAGCACAGACAGCACGATCAATACAATAGGCGCAATCGCGGCAATTGGAATCAGGCGCTTGTGCCACATCGACGTTTCCTCCTTGCTTTTTTCGGGAGGCGGGCGCGTTATACCACGATATCAAACTCGCCGACGTCCGCGTGCTCAAAGTACCGGGTTAGATCATACGGGGCATATATGCCG
>JAEXTB010000084.1 GCA_023453725.1 Bacillota bacterium
GGTACAGTTCGTACCCGGCACCGTTCTCTCCAAGGGCGATCTCGAAGGCGTGAACAAGTGGCGCGCCGACAACGGCCTGTAAGACAAACCTTTAAAAACCAGCCGCCGGTATGGCCCTGCGCCGTACCGGCGGGATTTTAGCGGCAGGCGCGTGATTGTGCGCCCTATTCCAGAATATCCGGCATTCCCAGAGCGCCGCGGCAGGAAACCGGCGCGAAAAGGGAGAATATTATCATTGCCGCATGATGGAACTGTATTGGCAGCGCTTACAGCCGCCTGCCAAATGGAATTTCGCTAGCGGCGAAGTCCCATGGTGCTAAAATCGCGTCATCGGCGCGATTTTTATCCTTGTCAGCGGACAGCCTGCAGGCTTCTCCCACCGAACCCGCCGTTTCATTGAACACTCCGTAATAATGCTTTACGAAACGGCCCCTCTCCATTTTATGTTATCTTATCTTTGGAAGGCGGATCAAACATGGCCGTACTTAGCACTCAGAGATTAATAAAAGAGTATCCCGGGTGTGTGGCGCTCAACGACGTTACCGTGCGCTTTGACAGCGGCAAGGTGCATGCGCTTCTGGGGAAAAACGGCTCGGGCAAATCCACTTTGGTCAAGTGTTTTGCAGGCGTCGTCACCCCCACCTCCGGAGACATGTTTTTGGACGACAGGAAGCTGAGCTTTAATAGCCCGTCCGAAGCGTATGCAAAAGGCCTCGCCGTTGTGTATCAGGAAATGAGTCTGGTGCCCGGTCTTACCGTAACTGAAAACATATTCTTGGGCCGCATGCCGAAAAAAAACGGCATTATCGATTGGCGGGCAGCCCACCGCATGGCGTCTGACATGCTCAAGCGCATGAAGGTAGATATCGACCCGAGGGAACGCGTTTCAAGGCTGAGCATGTGGCAGTGCCAGGTGGTGGAAATCACCAAGGCCATGAGCTACAACCCCAAGGTGCTGATGTTGGACGAACCCACCTCCGCACTTGCTGCACATGAGGTTTCCTCTTTGTTTGAGGCCATACGCGAACTCAAAAAGCAGGACGTTATCATCATCTATATTTCACATAAGCTGCATGAAATCCCCAAGATCGCCGATACCGTGACGGTACTCAGAGACGGTTTCCTGATCGGATCCGCCAACATCAACGAGATTGATGACCGCGGCATCCTGCATATGATGTTCGGCGACGTCACCATCAAGCAGCGCCCCGAAGACCTGAATGTCCGTGAGGAAACGGTGCTTGAAGTCAAAAACCTCACCCGTACAGGGAAGTTCGAGGATATTTCCTTTACGCTCAAAAAGGGCGAGGTATTGGGCATTGCCGGTATGCTCGGCTCCGGCAGGACGGAACTATTAAAGAGCATATTTGGCGCGGACCCCTATACATCCGGCGAAATCATCGTTAAAGGAAAAAAGGTGCCGCACAGGGCTTCCCCCATTACCATGAAAAAAGCGGGGCTTGGTTTAACGCCCGAAGACCGCAAGGCTGAAGGGCTGGTGCTTATCCACTCCATCAACGACAACCTCTGTTACGCGAGCATGGACCGGCTCGCAAACGGTTGGGTGGAGAGCAGGAAAAGACGTCTTAGCGCCGCAGCCACGCAGATACGGGACCTTCAGATTAAGGTGCCGGATCCGAAAAATTCCGCAAATTCGCTTTCGGGCGGCAACCAGCAAAAGGTCGTCGTAGGCAACTGGCTCAATACCCAGCCGGAAATCATGATGTACGACGAACCTTCTCGCGGGATTGACGTTTCCGCAAAGCAGCAGATATTTGAAATCATGTGGGAGCAGTCCAGGAAAGGCATTTCCACAATATTCGTCTCCTCGGAGCTTGAAGAACTCCTGGAGGTTTGTCACAGGATCATCATCATGCGCGGCGGGCGCATTACCGGGGAGGTCAACCCCGACGAGATCAACATTGAAAGCCTGTATGCCATGAGCATGGAGGTAGCGGAATAATGCTGCAAAACAAACCGAACAAAACCAATATTGAAAGCTTATATGCCATGAGCATGGAGGTAGCGGAGTAATGCTGCAAAACAAAAAGGCAAGGAACTTTCTTCTGGACCACATCATAGAAGTGCTGCTTGTGATCCTGGTGGTGGGCATGTGGCTTGCAAGCCCGACCTTCATGACATTGGGCAACTGGATGAACATCCTTCGTAACGTCTCATTGAAGGGCGTTATCGCGTTCGGCATGACAATGGTGATTATCGCAGGCATGATCGACCTTTCAGTTGGCTCTACCGTAGCGCTTGCGGGCGTCATCGTCGCGCGGTTTTGTCGTGATCTTCCCGCCGCCACCGGCATGAGCGTGGATACCGCCGCAGTGATCGGCATCCTGGCTGCGTTTGCAGCAGCCACCGTTGTGGGTATCGTCCATGCCATTGCAGAGCATAAGTTCAGAATGCCCGCGTTTATCGTAACGCTGGCCACGCAGAACCTGCTCTATGGCTTAGCTGGTATCTTATGCGAAGGGTTCCCAATCGCCAACCAGTATCCCGATTGGTTTGTCTACCTTGGCACGGGAAAAATCGGCGGCGTGCAGGGCTTCCCCATCCCCGCCGTTATATTGCTGCTTGTGTTTGCCGCAATTTTCTTTATCATGAATTATACAACCACCGGCCGTTCCATCTATGCCGTGGGCGGCAACCCGGAATCGGCGCGGCTCTCGGGCATTAACGTATTTAAAACAAAAGCAGTTGCGTTTGTTACCGTACAGCTCATGTGCGTATTGGGTGGCTTTATGAACAGCGCGCAGGTGCTCTCAGGCTCGTTCAGCTTCGGCCGTGGCTGGGAAGTTGACGTTATTTCCGCGGTTGTCATCGGCGGTACAAGCATGCTAGGCGGCATCGGCAAGGCGTGGGGCACGCTCATCGGCATTATATTCCTCGGCGTTATCATCAACGGCATGACGATACTCAACATCAGCGTATACACACAGTACGTCATCCGCGGTATCCTCATGGCGTTCGCCGTACTCATCGCGACTTACCAGGCAAAATCCAAAGCATAATGTGCCCTATCCGGATACAGAATTATTGAAAGGGAGCAACGAAATATGAAACGTTCTGAAATCAACACAATCATTCGCGATACGCTCAAATTCTTCAAGGAGCAGAATGTACACCTTCCCACCTTCTGCAACTGGACTCCGGAAGACTGGGCAGATATGGGCCACGAAGCCGACGAGATCAGGGATAATATGCTCGGCTGGGACATCACCGATTACGGCCAGGGGGATTTTAACAAGGTCGGCCTGCTGCTTGTCACCACGCGCAACGGCAACCAGAAGAACCCAGAAAAATATCCCAAGCCCTATGCAGAAAAATACCTGGTGATCCGTGAAAATCAGGTGACGCCCATGCACTACCACTGGAGCAAGATGGAGGATATCATCAACCGCGGCGGCGGCAACCTCATCATCAAGCTCTATAACTCCACCGAAAACGACGAACTTGCCGATACGGATGTGACGGTGAGCGTGGACGGCGTGACCTATACCTACCCCGCGGGTTATGAATTAAAGCTGCTGCCGGGCCAGGGCATTACGTTGACCCAGGGCCTCTTCCATCGCTTCTGGGGTGAAGAAGGCCATGGCACCGTACTGGTGGTGGAAGTTTCCATGTGCAACGACGATACGCATGACAACAACTTCTATGATAAAGTCGGACGTTTCCCCGAAATCACTGAGGATGAAGCGCCGCTCTTCCTGCTGTGCAATGAGTATCCCGCTGCAAAATAACGCGACAAAAAAAAGGACGGACCAGGCATGAAAAAGGGAATCTGCGTTGCAGGAAACATGATCGTCGATCATCTCTACCCCATTGAGGGATACCCGAAGGCCGGGGAGCTTGCGGCAATCCGGGAGGGGATATCCAAGAGTACCGGCGGCGCACTGTGCAATGTGATATTTGATCTTGCAAGGCTGGATCCAAACCTTCCGCTCACAGCGCTCGGCATCGTGGGAGAAGATACGGACGGCGCCCTGATCCTTTCTTTGCTGGAAGCATTCCCAAACATTGACTGCTCCCGTATCCGCAAGCAGGGCAAGACGTCCTTCACCATCGTCATCAACGACATTCTGACCACGCAGCGCACGTTCTTTACGTATTACGGCGCAAGCGCCCTGTTTGATGAGGACTGCATCGATTGGGACAGCCTCGATTGCGATTTGCTGCACATCGGCTACATCATGCTTCTGGCCGCTTTGGATCAACCGGATTGCAAGTACGGCACGAAAATGGCACGCCTGCTGCACAGCGCAAAAGAGCGCGGCATCAAGACATCCATTGATATCGTAAGCGAATCAAGCGACCGGCCAAAACTGCTTGTGCCTCCCGCGTTGAAGTTCACAGATTACTGCATCATCAACGAGTTGGAAGCAAGCGCCGCGACCGGAATTGAACTGCGCACAGAGGATGGGGTGCTTTTGAAAGAAAACCTTGAGGCCGCGCTTTTGCGCCTGAAGGAAATGGGCGTGTCCACCTGGGCGGTCATCCACTGCCCCGAAGGCGGCTACGGCCTCGATGAAAATAACGTCTTTACGTCTGTTGACGGCCTGCGCCTGCCCGAAGGGTACATCAAAGGCACCGTCGGCGCGGGAGACGCGTTTTGCTCCGGCATGCTGTATGCGGCATACAACGGGTATCCGCTGCGCGAGGCGATAGAGCTTGGCACAGCATCTGCCGCCTGCTCACTAAGTGAGGCCGACTCTACAAGCGGATTGCGGCCCGTGGAGGAAGCCATGGCTCTGTACCGGAGGCTACGGTAAAGAAACTGCATTTTAAAGCAACAAAAGAGGGGCCCGCCGGGGGCCGGGCGGGGGTTGAAAATCCCAAAAGGGCA
>JAEXTB010000092.1 GCA_023453725.1 Bacillota bacterium
GTCGCGACATTACCCGCAATGATCTGGAGGTGCTTGTATTTTTCCCGCAGCGCTTTTATGGTTTCGATCACACCCCGGCTGTGGCCGTGTGCGGTATCCACGGTGATCACATCCGCTTTCGCGGCGATCAGCGCCTCTACGCGCTCCATCGTATCCTTGGAGACACCCACCGCTGCGCCGGCCAAAAGTCTGCCGTTGCGGTCCTTTGCGGAATTGGGATACTGTATGGCTTTTTCAATATCCTTAATGGTAATAAGGCCCTTGAGATTGCCCTCATCGTCCACAATCGGCAATTTTTCAATGCGGTGGCGGGCAAGGATTTCCTTGGCCTGCGTGAGCGTGGTGCCTTCCGGCGCTGTCACAAGGTTTTCGCTTGTCATCAACTCCCGGATGGGAACACGAAAATTCTCAATAAAACGAAGATCGCGGTTTGTCAGTATGCCGACCAGTTTGCCATTGACTGTAATAGGTACGCCGGAAATGCGGTATTTGCTCATCAATTCCATCGCATCCACTACAAGATGCTCCGGAGAAAGGAAGAACGGATCCACGATAACGCCATGTTCGGAACGCTTGACCTTATCGACATTGGTAGCCTGCGCCTCAATGGTCATGTTTTTGTGGATGATACCGATACCGCCAGCACGGGCCATGGCAATGGCCATGGGTGCCTCCGTCACGGTATCCATGGCGGCGCTCATCAGCGGAATTCCCAAACGGATTTCACGTGTGAGCATCGTACTCAGGTTGACGTCCTTGGGCGTAACGTTCGACTCAGCCGGTATCAGCAGCACATCGTCAAACGTCAACCCTTCCATCACAATTTTATTCTCTATCATAAGCCCTCCATAAAGCATGTTTACCGGAATTTCTGTACAGTGTACAGGAGCTTTCGGGCGATGTCAAGAAAAAGGAACCGGCTTTTGGCCGATAAAAACACTAAACCGTAAGCGCTTCTTCAATTGGCGCTTCCCCTTTGGAATAAGCTTCGTAATTGGGCAGGTCCGCAATTGTGCTGATACCGAACTGCCGCAAAAAAGCGTCCGTAGTTCCATATAGAACCGGACGGCCCACGGCATCCTTTCTGCCCACAGGCTGTACCATATTCAGCTTGACCAATTGGGTCATGGCGTATTCACAGCGCACGCCGCGAACCGCCTCCACATCCGCGCGCGTAGCGGGCTGACGGTAAGCGATAACAGCCAATGTTTCAATGAGGGATTGCGAGAATGTCTTCTGCTGGGCAGGCTGCAGCAGCCGTTCCACACAATCCGCATATGCGTTGTTGGAAAGAAGCTGCGCCGTTTCGGCGGTGATGGAAAGCTGAAATCCCCGGCATTCCTGTCTATATTGGGCCTGCAGCTCCTGAAGAAGCGCATAAAGTTCAAGTTCCGTAAGGTCAAGCACCCGCTGCAATTCCAGCACAGGCACCGGATCCCCCGCAACAAACAGCATGGCTTCTATTGCGCCAACCTGCTCCTGTTTCTGCATCATTACCCCTCAATCCGTGTATTCATCCATATAATCGTCCTCTGCATCGGACGTGGAAAGCGCGCGGGCGCATAGACGTATGGGCGCAAAAGGAGACGGCTGCCGAAGGTGAATTTCGCCTCGGCTGATCATCTCCAGAAGTGCCATAAATGTTGAGATGATTTCCATCCGCTCAGGCTGTTCCCCAAACAGTTCTTCAAACGTGATCTCCTCCTGTTGAAGGAGTTTCTGGCGGATTTTCGAAATTTGTGTGCGAACCGTAAACTCATCCTGCCGCACTTGGTGCAGCGGATTAATCACTGGCTCTTCCCGCTGGGTATGCAGCAATGTAAAAAAGGATTGGTACAGTTGCTGCATGGTAGCGCCTGAAAGCGTAATTTCAACAGGCGGTAAGGGCACGTCTTCCGGAAGGCGCGCGTAAACGCCGCGCATCGCCTCCTGCAAACGCGAAAGTTCCTCACCGGCAAGTTTGAATGCTTTGTATTCGCGGAGCTGACGGATGAGCAGTTCTTCTGGATCCTCTTCCTCCACCGTTTCCTTGGGAGGCCTCGGCAAAAGCTGGCGTGATTTGATGTATAGAAGCGTTGCCGCCAGTGAAAGAAATTCGCTGGCGGTATCCATATCCAGCCCGTCCAGCTCCGCCATATAGGCAAGATACTGATTGGTAATCTCGGATACAAAGATATCTTTGATGTCCACCTCTGCGCTCTCAATCAAATGGAGCAGCAAATCAAGCGGGCCGTCAAACTGGCTGATATGTACGTGATACGGCAACAGAACTCAACCCCACATAACTTGATAGAGGTATAACAGACCCGGGTAGCGGAAAATGGAAGTGAACAGCCACTCCAGCCCCATCATGATATAAGAGACCAGCGTACCCAACACACCGGAAAGAATTCCTGTAATCAAAAGCCCAAGCAATATAATATTGCCGTAGCGCTGCAAAAACAGAAACGGCCTTGGACCAACGCGGCGGATCAGCAGGTTTTCGAGCACATGCGACCCATCGAGCGGAGGCAGCGGAATCAGGTTAAACACCATAAGGCCAAGGTTAATGCTCAAAAAATAGTAAAGAATGTTGGCAATGACGAAGTTTGTCCCACCCAGTACCGCGAAAATATAGATCGCAAGCATGCTGACGATCGCTAAGCAAAAATTAACCGTAATCCCGGCAAGGGAAACAATGGTGTCATCCCTGCGCAGATTTTTAAAATTGCGCGGATTGATGGGTACCGGCTTTGCCCAACCAAATCGGGCAATGACAAGCATCAACAGACCGAGCGGATCGATATGGCGCACCGGATTGATACTCATTCTGCCTAAATTGCGTGCGGTCGGAGCTCCCAAACGGTAGGCGGCATAAGCATGTCCCCATTCGTGAAACGAAAGGGATATTAAAATCGCCGGAAGGCTATATAAAAGATGCAGTAGAAACTGCTGCGGGTCACCCAGCAATCCACCCAGTATGTTCAAAATCTTTTCCTCCGTGTCATTGCGCCCTTAATGGTTTTCTTTTGTTATTCTTTCATTATACGTGAAATGGATATCCGATGCAAGAAAGCCTCCCCAACAGCAAAAGGCAGGGATTGCTCCCCGCCTCTCTCTTTCATTGCTGATACTTATACGCGCATAAAGCTCAGAAGCAGATCGCGGACAATTTCCCGGAAGAACGCCTGCTCCACCGCAGCCTGAACCACCAGCTCCACCTTCCCTTTTTCCACCCCGTCTGCCGTTTGATAGGAAATGGTTCCTACAACAGAGTTGGTATCCAAAGGCGCCTGCAATTGCTGCGGAATGTTTTCCACCGCCACAAGCGCAGGTTCCGCTTTGTCTAAAAGCAGTACGACGGTATCCTTTGCTACCAGGTTTACTTCCCGCCGCTTTCCACCCTGTACGCGCACGCTTTCGGCAATGACCTCACCTTTTTCGGCGCACTTCTGCGCCTTTTTGGTTGCGAACGCCTGATCAAGCATGCTGCCTGCTATCGCAAAGCGTGTGTTCGCATTCTGGCAGCCTAATACCACGCAAATAAGCTGCGTATCACCTCTTGTTACAGCAAACACCCCGCAATAGCCGTCCGCCTGTGAGGAACCTGTTGCAACGCCCGTGCAGCCCGCATAGCTTCTGAGCATGCGGTTCGCGTTAACAAGTTCCGTTTCACGACCATCCGAATGTGTAAAATTCTCCAGTGTAAGCTTGCTGTGGGCGGTAAACGTGGGGCTTTTCATCAGCGCCGCACCTATGATCGCAAGCTGGCGCGGTGTAAACTGCGCGCCGGTATCTGCCGCAGCGCTCATGGTAACCTGCACACCCAATTCAGCCAGACGGCTATTCATTGCCTCCACAAATGCCGCCTCAGTCCCGGCAAGCGCCTCGCCAAGAGCCGTAATCGCATCTCCCGCGCATATCATAACTGCGGCCTTCATTAACGGCACTGCGGATATGACCTCGCCGCCTTCAATAAACGCAGTGGGTCCGCCTACCCCTGCCGCACGCTCGCTCACCGCGATTTCAGACTGCAGATTGAGCTTCCCCTGATCTACTGCTTCGCATAGCACGAGTACGGCTGGAAGCTTTACAAGCCCGGCAACAGAACGGGGGGTATCCGCATCCTGTTCAAGCAATACCTGCTGCGTTGTCGCCTCTGCAAGAAGCGCGCCGGAAGCATCCTCCATAGATACTTCGGGTGCGGCATAGGCCGCCTGAAAGGGCATGCACAGCCCAATCAGCAGCAACAGCGCTGTAGCAACCCGTAACATTTTTCTTGTACCATATGCAGTATTCTCTGCAAGCGCGCTTAACCGCATGGCCATCCCCCTCTCCATATGATAATACATATGCCCGTAAGGAATAGGCCATGCGCAGACCGCGCTTTTGTTTCCCGCCTTTTTTCAAGAGAAAACGGTTAACATTGGGGAGACAATATGCGCTTGTTATGTGTTATTCCCTTACGGCGTTTTCCATGCGCATCTGCTTAAGCCGTTGGCGCATAGGACGCGAGTATGAAAGCACAACAGCCCCAATGATAAGGTTTAAGAACACAACTGCCGCATTGAGTGTTATTCTCCCTGTAGGCCCATCCGCAATCTGTTCTATGACCGCAACCAGGTTCATAAAACCTGCAATAAAATTTAGAATATACACGAACCGGCAAAGACCAAGCACCCGCTCATAATGCCTGATATTGGATGGAATATCAGAGTACAGCACAAACTCCGCGCCATCCGCTTTTTTCCTGAAGTATACCCACCGCATATAAGATGCGACGCATTCTATGCCCATATCCCGTAAGAAGCTGATGTACTGCAGACTTACCGAGTGGCTTGGGCTGTTGGGCAGCAATTCAATTTTATACTGATACTCCCCCGCCGACCCATTCTCGAATACATAGTATCCCAATCCCACGTTGAACAGTTGCAGCCCTTTATTGGACATTTCGTTGAGCCACTGTTCTTCCTGCTCATGCTGCGCTACTGTGAAAATTTTAAAGACTGTATGTTTCATCTAGCATTCCCCCAATATTTTCAACGCATTATCGAGCAGTTCTTTCAAACGCCCGGTTTCCTGTTCGATCGCCACCCGTCCAAACGCGGTCAACTCATATTCTTTCTTTCTCATACCTTCATCTGAAGGCTGCAGCCGGATCCATCCTTTTTCCAGCAGCGTATTGAGGGCGCCATATAAGGTACCCGCCGCAAGGTTGACCCGCCCGTTACTTAGCTTGGAAACATTCTGCATGATGCCATATCCATGCATCGGTTCCGTCAGCGAAAGCAGGATGTAAAATACTGCTTCCGTCAATGCAATGCTTTCCTGCATACAAACCTCCATACTCGTTAGCCGTTATATCGGACCACGATGTACATTATATCGGTTGACGATATAGTGCGTCAACTGAATTTATAAAAAAATCCGCCGCAAAAGCGGCGGAAGATATGGATTATTGTATTAAGGCTAGTGTCTAGCTTTTCAAGCGGGGTTCGAGCAGGGATTTTGTATCCGCAATGTGTTCATACAAAATATTGCAGGCGCGCTCGGTATCCCGCGCACGGCATGCATCCAACAGCTCTGCATGCTGTTTCTTAGACGTCATATGGTGCATGGGGTCGCTGTAATACACGCGGATATATCTATCTATATTGGCATGCATCTGCTCAATCAGCCGAAAGAGCATCTGGTTTTGCACGGGCTCGTACAGCGTGAAATGGAAGCAGGAATTTAGGTCCTCCAGGCGGTTTGGTTCGGTTTCATCCCATGCTTCATCCATAATGGCCTGTGCAGTATCTATGGTTTCCTGCGTCATAATGGGAATTGCGACCCTAAGTGCGCCAACCTCCAACAGGGTGCGCACATCCATGATATCTTCCATCTCTTCTAATGTCAGCTTGGTAACAACCGCGCCCCGGTTGGGATATATGCGAACCAGGCCCTGCGCCTCCAATTGGCGGAAAGCCTCACGTACAGGAATGTGGCTTACATTGAGCGAAGCGGAAATTTCATCCTGCCTGAGCGGCATTCCGCCCGGTAAAATTCCCCGTACGATCGCAGCGCGCAGTACCTGAAAGACCCAATCCCGTGCCGCCATAGAGCGCGGCTGCATCTCGCTTGCAATTTGGCCCAAATTCAAAGTGACGTGATCTTTCATCGTTGTTGCAGCGCCAAATTGAGGCGCGCATCCCCCTTATTCCGCTATATTTACTCTGTGCCTGCAGTGCGCCATTGCACTTATTAAAAAGAAAAGAACTTCTTTTTTCTCCTTTATAGTATATTATATACGCCGTTTTGCTGCAAGCACTTCCGATATAGCGGCTATTCTCCTCCTGCAATGAAAGGATTTGCGGGAATTTGCACCGTAATCCGTTTTGATGCGGGGCCTACCACCTGTTTCCCGCCAATTTGAAGCTGCGGGTGGGCGGGAACAACATAATAGGTGTAGGATCTGCCGGGTTCCGCTGTCATATCCGTATACTGTATGGCACCGTTGCTTCCGGGCCATTCCCCAAGCAGCAGGGCGACGCCGTGGCCGTCGTCACGGTACAGCCGATAAAGCATAAAACTTTGTAGCGGCATAAATGACAGATGCGCCCTGCCCTCTGCATCCAGCTGGGAGACAAATGTAGTAGGCGGCTGCGGCACCACCCAATAATCGCTTACATTTTCAGGTTCCGTTCCTGCAGCAAACACTTCCCGAACGACGGAATTCGGCGGAGTAAGCGCGCTTGCAAGCACTGCCATATGTGCGTTTTCAAGCGTATATCCATCCAGACGCACCTCCAGTACGCCTGTCGGTCTTTGGAAAACGGGAGGGTCTTTCTCTTCATAGAGTTTTGAAAACACCTCGGAAAGTATCATGGCCGGATACTTTCCTCCTGTCGCGTCATGAGGCAATGTTCCGCCCGCGGAATCGTCGTACCCCATCCAAACGGCAGCCGCATATTCCGGGTTGTATGCGGCCATCCATGCGTCGCGGTTGCCTTCCCCTTCCCCGGTTGTACCGGTCTTCCCGGCCAGCGCAAAATCCAGTTCCCCCAGCCTGTGGCCTGTACCTTCACTGATGGCGCTCTGGAGCATATCGCTTAAAATATACGCATTTTCCTCACTCATAACGCGCATGCGTTCAGGTTCATAGGTATAAAGCGCGTTGCCATCGCGATCGGTGATGGAAAGAACCAAAGACGGTGTTGAATACAGCCCGCCGGTCGCAAATGCCGTATATGCGCCAGCAATCTGGTACGGCGAAACGCCATATGTAAAACCGCCTAACGCAAGGGCAAGGCTTTTGTCCTGTTCGTCGAATGTGATACCGACGCTCTCCGCAAACCGCTTGCCTGAGTTCACACCAATATCACTAAGCACCTTGACGGCGGGAATGTTGAGCGACTGTGCAACGGACTCGCGCATGGTTACCCATCCGCGGTATTTTTCATTGAAGTTTTCGGGTTTATAACCGTTAAAATCCGTCGGCTCGTCAAGCAGCATGGACACGGTGGTATACCGATACTCCTCAAGCGCCGGTGCATAGGCGATGATGGGCTTAATGACCGAGCCGGGCTGCCGCCTGATGCGTGTTGCCCGGTTATAGGCAAGCGCCGTAGTGCTTTCACGCCCACCCATGAGTGCTGCTACGCCGCCCGTACGTGCGTCCACCACCACCAAGGCTGCCTGGGCGTCTCCTGCTTCTTCCGGAAACATGGCGGGGTCTTTTAACACTTCCTCACAGCGCGCCTGCAATTGGGTATCCATAGCGGTATACAGGCGATACCCTCCAGTCAGAAACTGATCCATGGAGAGATTCATCACTTCGCATGCCTGTTCCAGCGCAAGATCAATATAATATCCGCGCTTATCCTGATTTAAACCGTTGCTGAGCGTTGCAGGCTCCTCCTGAGACGTGGTGCGGGTTTGCTCGTCAATGTACCCGTACTCCTCCATCAAGCGCAGTACGAGGTTGCGCCGCTCCACGCTTGCGTCCATATCGAGATGGGGCGCATAGTGTGAGGGGGATTTGAGGATACCCGCAAGCTGCGCCGCCTGCGCTACGCTCAATTCATTGGCATGGACACCAAAATACCCTCTGGCTGCAGCTTCTATGCCATAAAAGCCTCCGCCGAAATAGACATAGTTGAGGTACATTTCCAATATCTCGTCTTTGGAATATTGCTGCTCCATTTGGTAGGCAAGCACCGCTTCTTCCAGCTTGCGGGACATGCGCTTTTCATTGGTCAGGTGGCTGAGTTTTACAAGCTGCTGGCTGATGGTAGAGGCACCCTGCACATACCCGCCCGCCTTGATATCTTCCCACGCGGCTCCCAAAATGCGTATAAAATCTACGCCTATGTGCTCATAAAACCGGTTATCTTCCGCAGAAATAAACGCGTAACGGACATGCTGCGGAATATCGCGCAATGGAATTGGAATGCGCGTTTCTTTTCCGGAAAGGCAGCTTACTTCACCGCCGTCCTTATCATATACAAGAAGCGATTGGGGCGCACCCAAAATACGGCTGGAATCAAACGCTTCCCATGCATCCAGGCGCAGCACGTAGACCGCGCCAAACAGTACAAAGGACAAACAAAGCAGTGTCAGCCCCAATAGAATACGCCGTATTGCACGACCGCGCCGCGCACGCTGTTCCGGCGTCCTCTTCTTTTTTTCTTTTCTTTCTTTCTTTTCCGCTTGCTTGCGCAAATGACTTGCCTCCCCCGCACAACTTGCACGCTTTTTGGAAACGGCGTACTAAACACTATCATTCCCACTCTGTGCGGTTTTAACAGCAGATAGAACTGCCTGGAAAGCAGCAAAATAAAAAACGCGCCCTGTCATAGGGTGCGTTCTGCAGTATTTGTTGTCTTGTTCATCAAACCGATTATCTTCTGGGCACGATGGACCTCCGGAAACGGGCTTCATATATGCCCGTGCTGATTGCATACAGGATGTCATACGCCAAAAACGCAAGCTGAGAGAGTACAACAACTGCCCATACCGGAAGCCCCTCCGGCAGCGTGAAATTCAATCCTCCCCAAACATATATCCCAAGATAAAGCCCGGCCCCCGCAAAAAGGTCGCAATAGAGAAGCTTTATCAGCATTAGAAATACCTTGCTCTGTACGCGCCCCTGCAGCGCGGTGCGGAAAATACCAAAATGTCCAAGCAGAGCAACATAAGCCAGCACTGGGGATTTGTCGGGAAGCAGAAAGAAGCCGAGTGCTGCGCTAGCCAAAAAAGAAATCATTGCTGCCGTATAAGCGCCTTCGCATGCAAGCACATAGATACAAAAGGACGCGAAAAAATACAGCGGGATTGAGCCAAAAGGCAGAACCGCAACCGCGTACAGGCTTAATATGGTAAGCGCAGTCACCATAGCGCCCAACGTAAGCTGTTTTGAAGGGGATAGCCTTCTGTTCATACCATTCTCCTTAGCAAAGGTGGCCGTCGCAGCAGCAATCCAGGCAAATCAGCGCCGAGCAGATATCGCATGTGGAACATCCACCGCCATACTGGCCTGATCCGGTTCCCGTTCCCCGGCCAAACGGACTGCCCGCATTGTTGACTGCGGCATACGCATTGCGGTATTCGGCGTTGCCCGGCTCCTGCTCATATGCCATGGACAGATATTCCCGCGCTTTGTCATACCACCCTTGGCGCAGATACACAACACCATAGAGATAATACCACTCGGCGTTACGAACGGAAATGGAATCGAGCACCTGCTTTGCGGCCTGCAGATTGTTCTGGTTGATAAACGACCGCGCTCGGGCGAACTCTGCCGCGGAAGGACCTGAATACGCGCCGCCCGTTCCGCTGTACGCTCCGCCATAGGAGTTGTAGGTATTGTTATCCCTGCGGGCGGAGGACGATGCGGTAGAATTTTTCTTTGTCAGCAGTTCGTACGCCTCATTAATTTCCTTGAGCTTTTCGTTGGCAAGCTCTTTGAGCGGATTATCCGTGAATTTGTCAGGATGATATTTTTTGACAAGCGCGAGATAAGCGGCGCGGATTTCCTCCTGCGTCGCATCTTCGCTCACGCCCAAAACCTTATACGGATTCATCCCTTTTGACTCCTTCCAGCAGCTGCTTTGTCCTAAAGCGGCAGCCTTGATAAATAATATTCTCAATCAGGCCCTGATTGGCCTTGATCTCCAACAAATCACAGGCGTTTTCCATCTCATGCAAGGACGCATAGAGCAAAAAGGAAGCGCGTTCCTGTGTCGCGTTTGTGATCAGAAATGGATTGTAGGAACCCGCCTTTTCATCTTTCTTCCGGTCTTCCCATGCATCGGCAAGGTAAATCCAGCGCCCCATATGGTACGCAAGCCAAGAAAGCGCTGCCTTTTGCTTTTCCGTAAGCTTATCATATCCCAAAGCAAGTTCTTTGAGAATATTGGCAAACGCATCCGCCGCGGCGTCTATGGAAGGTTCTTTCCTTTGCTCAAGTTCAGAAAGCTTTGCAATACCCGAAGCGATTGCCGTTGCAGCGGCAGGCCGACGTTTTGTGGCAAGCTTTGCTCCGGCTTTTAGCGCTGCATGACCCGCAAATGCGGGGATACTCTTTTCATCCCGGCAATCGTCAGCGAGTTTATAGTAATACAATAACACATTGATATCCGCAGTGTAAGAGAGCGCTTCACAAGGGCCGATAACCGGTGCCCTTTTCTTGAATGGTTTATAGCCGCACCGCCCGGGTGTGCATGCAAACGGCTCCCCAGATATGCCAGCAAGCAACAGTGCAAGAAACGTGCAGTCGTAATCCAGCACAAGGCGGGGTACCTGCCCGTAGGTCTCCCGGAGGGTTTTACATAAGCCGCAGTACCACGCCTGGTACTGCGCAAGCTCACGCACTTTGAGTTCCGGTTTATTGGGCGTTACATAGCCGAACATTCAGGCCGCCTTTCAAAAGGGACGGTTTTACGTCCACCATTTTATCATCTTGAAATCATACTCTACCAGTGTTTTTTGACGAATGTTGGTCAAAACTAGAAAATAATCGTATCAATTTATAAAATCTTGGGTTCCTATAAGCTTACATTGTATTGGAAAGCGATTGCGAAACCGAAAAAAATGCTGTATAGTCGAAAAGATGGCGAAGTTTGCTGAACTTCGTCCGCACACATCCCGCAACCTTATACGCGGATAAGAAAAGTTTAAATCACATATGTTCTGGAGGTATTGTTTATGAGTGAAGTCTTAAAGGGTGCCTGTATCATCGGTCAGTCCGGCGGCCCGACGTCCGTCATCAACGCAAGCGCATATGGTGTAATACGCGCCGCACTGGACAGCGAAGCTATTACAAAAGTTTATGGCGCAGCCCATGGCATCCGCGGCGTCCTCGACGACGTGCTCTACGATATGGGGCAGGAAGACGCAAAAGAGCTGGAGTTGCTGCTGCACACCCCTTCCTCCGCGCTCGGCTCCTGCCGCTACAAGCTCAAGGACAGCGAAGTGGACGATACGGATTATAAGCGCATTCTCGAAATCTTCAAGAAATACGACGTTCGCTACTTCTTCTACAACGGCGGCAACGACTCGATGGACACCTGCAACAAGATCTCAAAATACATGCAGAAGGTGAACTACCCCTGCCGTATCATGGGCGTTCCCAAGACAATCGACAACGATCTTTTTGGGACGGACCACTGCCCCGGCTACGCTTCCGCCGCAAAGTACATTGCGACCAGCTGCATGGAGCTCTATCTCGACGCGCGCGTATATGACACCGGCATGGTCTGCGTGCTGGAGATCATGGGCCGCCACGCTGGTTGGCTGACCGCCGCATCCGCAATCGCTTCCCACTATGGCCAGGGTCCCGACCTCATCTATCTGCCCGAACGCAATTTTGATATGGACAAGTTCATTGCCGACGTCCAGGCTGTTTACAAAAAGAACGGCAAGTGCATTGTTGCGGTATCCGAAGGCATCCACGACGCAAGCGGCAAGCTGATTGCCGAATACGGCGCTGAAAACGCCCCTGTCGACGCTTTTGGCCACAAGCAGCTCGGCGGCCTTGCTGCAAACCTTGCCAACATCCTTAAGGCGAATACCGGCGCGAAGGTGCGCGGCATTGAATTTTCCCTGCTGCAGCGCTGCGCCGCCCACTGCGCATCCGAGACGGACGTGCAGGAATCCTTCCTCTCCGGCAAAACCGCGGTGGAACGCGCCGTTTCCGGCATCACAGACAAGATGGTTGGCTTTGAGCGCACGGCTGACGCCAACGGCAACTATGTCTGCAACATCAAGCTGATGGATTTGGCCGATGTGGCAAACACCGAAAAGAAAGTGCCTCAGGAATGGATCAACGCAGAAGGCAACAATGTTTCCGCCGCTTATATCGATTATGCGCTGCCGCTTATTCAGGGCCAGCCCAATATGGTCTATGAAAATGGTCTGCCCCGCTTCGCCAAGCTCAAGAAGATCAAAGCCCAGTAAATCTAATAATAAAAGCGGAGGGTTCGCCCTCCGCTTTTTGTTATTTTTGCGTTATGCGTTTCCTGACGCTGCGAAAACATTGTTAATGTGCTCCACATCGGGAAGCTTGCCAACATGGGATTTGCTTTCGTTAAAGTAAAGGCACGCATGCCCTACCATATCGTTACGCTCAACGGTATCCGTTCCATGCGGCTGCCCCTGTAGCGAACAGGCCACCAGCGTACCATTGATGGTTATCAACATGGGACGTTTGGAATAGTTGTATTCCCCGCCAAACGTGTCTTTGTAAACCGTAGCATCGTTTGCGGTGGCGCATTCCATTTCCGCATGCTGCTCGCCTTCGGTATAAACCATATTGAATGTAGCGCCGGTATTAAAATCCGTCAGCGCGTAGGTCTGCCCTGCAACCAACTGCGCTTTTACATCTTCCCATTTTAATAGCGCTCCGTTCTTAGTCTGCGCACCGTTTGACTGATTGCCGATGGGAATATGGACTTCTTTGGGAATAGCGGCTCTTGCGGCGTTCGGAGAAAACAGAAGCCCCATGCTTTGTTCGCCAACCGTGCCATCGGCAATTATGGCAGCGCCGTCCTGCGAGACCTGATTTTTTTGAAATTCTATTACCGCGCTGCGCGTCATGCTTAAAAAGCTGCCTGTGGCTTTAAAGTGAAAATACCCCAATTCACGCAGACGCGTTTGAATCATTGCCACGATTTCCCCCGTATCCTCATATACGATCAGCTGCGTCCCCGAAGCGGGAGCCGGTGTCGCTGCCTCAGCTTGCGGAACAAACAACAATGCTGACGCAAAAAAAAGGGGCAAAAGGATGTTGCGTTTCATTCAGGACCTCCTTCAATAGCCGAACCGCTTACAAAAGTATACCACAACACGCAGTTTTGTGGGACAAGACCTGAATGAAAGTATGAAAACATATTGTTACATGCTATACTGAACATAAAAACGTTTAAGGAGAATCTCATGCGCTGCGGATGTCCGCATTGCGGAACCTATATGATTCAACGGGAAAAAGGGCTCTTAAGCGAATGCGTCTGCCCTGCCTGCAATTTAACATGTACCGCCTGTATGGGAACGGAGCAGACCCCCATGAGCACGGACGAATTGTCCATGCAGGCGCAGTTACGCGCAAGGCTGCGCGAGCTTGAAGACCAATATGGAGCGGACGAGTAAAAGCTGTCCCGCCACTCCAACTGTTATTACTAAAAGGTCAGGTAATCAATGATGAAAAGTATTTCGGCAAAGCAAAAGCCTAAAAAAGAAAGCACATCGCAAACGCCCATGGATACCGCCCTGAAATTTCTTGCAGCCCGGGCACATACGGTGCGGGAGGTAGAGCGGCACCTGGACGAGCACCAGTTCGGTGAATTTGAGGTGCAGCAGGTCATAGACCGCCTTCTGGAGCTTTCCTATCTGGATGACGCTGCCTATGCGAGGGAATTTATGCGGACAAGGCTTGCAACAAAGCCAATCAGCCGCAACAAGCTCAAGGAGCAGTTGCTTCAGCACGAGATACCGATGGATACCATATCCGAGGCGCTTGGTGCAATAGACGATGCGCAGGAGTATGAAAACGCGCTCCTTGTTGCAACAAAACACGCGCGTCAGCTTTCCCGCTACGAACCGAAGGAACGTTACGAGCGCCTGATGCAGCGCATGATCGGGCGTGGGTTTACCTATGAAGATTCCCGCCGCGCAATTGAGCAGGCCATGCAGGAGCCGTTATAGGAGGAAGTATGCGAAACGCAATTCTTAAGATGCTGCAGGAAAACCCGGACGGATATGTCTCAGGCGCGCGCATCAGCGAGCAGCTTGGCGTTTCCCGTACGGCGGTATGGAAACACATCCAGGCGCTGCAGCGTGAAGGAATTGTGATAGAAGCGGTTACCAACCGAGGTTACCGCATATTGGGCGCGGCAAACGTGCTGCACCCGGCATTTATTGAACCCATGCTGCATACAAAATGGCTGGGACGAGAGATCTCGCACCTTGCCAGTGTGCCTTCCACCAACCAACTGGCCCGTCAATTGGCCGCGCAAGGATGCAAGCACGGAACCGTCCTATTAGCGGAAGAGCAAACCGCCGGGCGTGGCCGCCTTGGCCGGGGCTGGACAAATGTACCCGGTAAGGATATCTGCATGAGTATGGTGCTGCGTCCGCGCCTGGAAGCACAGCATGCGCCCCGCTACACGCTTGCAAGCGCATTGGGCGTATACCAGCTTTCAAAGACATTCGGCGCCTCTCCTTTTATTAAGTGGCCGAACGACGTTCTCATAGACGGCAAAAAAATATGTGGAATACTGCTGGAAATGGACGGCGACATGGATGCGCTAAAATCGGTTATTGTAGGGATTGGCCTGAATATAAATACCGATGTGTTTCCCGCAGAACTTGAGAAAACGGCGACTTCTCTTTCTTTGAGCTTAGGAGCAACACTGGACCGAAACCTTGTGCTCTCGACACTCCTCAATCTGCTTGAGCCTTTGTATGACGCCTGCGAGAACGAAGACGCTTACCGCTGCCTTCTGGCCGAATATACACGCTGTTGCGGTACCATCGGACAAAGCATAACGGTAAACGGCATACGTGAAACATTAAACGGAATTGCAGAAGGAATTGACAGCGTGGGTAGGCTGCTGCTTCGTACGCCGGACGAAACGCTCCACCCGCTTATGGCGGGCGACGTCACGCTTAAAAAGCCTATACAATAATCTTTATCTGAGCCACTGCATTATCCGAAGCACCCGCTGCACGGCATTTGTCTTCCAAATGCCGTACCCTGCCGCTGCACCCACAACGTTTAAAAGAATATCGTCCACATCAAAGCTGCCCACGCGGAATACAAGCTGCAGCGTCTCGACCACAAACACGATCACAACGATTTTCTTTAAGAATTTTCCCAGTTTTCTTGTGCCCCTTCGAACGGTCGGCATATAAATTCCCATAGGGAAAAACAGCAATAGATTTCCGATGGCATTATCAAATACAATATCGGGATTGATGGTTCGCTGCGCGGTTCTTGTGACAAGCTCCATAATTGTTTTAAACGGAATAAGGTTCACTGCAGTCTGCATGTACTCCGCAAGCGTCATGCCGTTAGACGCAAAGCGGTACTGTCTGTTTAAAAACAGCAGATAGACGAGCAGTATGCAATAACACGCAAACGTAAGATATAATAAAACGCGCATCAGCTTTTTCATCAGTATCTCCCAGGCATGTCTTCCTTCCATCCCATAGGAAGACATACTAGCTTTAGTGTAAAAGAGTTGGGCGCATTTTATCCTGTTTTTGATGGATAAGACGCACAGACATAAAAG